>NZ_CAKRLH010000165.1 GCF_934359325.1 uncultured Porphyromonas sp. | reverse complement strand
GTTCCCTTGACATAGAGAACAAGGGGCGCGTCGGCACAATTGAGCAGATACTCAGGGTACCCTTCTTCTCCATAAAAGAGTGGTGTGATCGTCTCGCCTGCCGCTGCTCTCTCGCTCAGCGTCCGGAGCTCCTCCTCAGCCTTGTGGAGGGGGTCATCAGAGCGGATGAGCCGAGCTAAGGAGGGGCGGATGTTGGGGTTTTGCGCTAGCTCGTCTGCCGTCGCCTCGAAGATGCGCTCCGGATGGCTGTCAAAGTCCTCGAGGAGGGCGTGACTGATGGTGGAGCCGATACCGGGGAGCATCGTCAGCCGCAGCAGGGCAAGCTCGGCAGGGGTCAGAGAGAGGGACACGGGAAGGGGAGGGGCTTGAGGTGCTTGTCGCAGTAGTCCATGAGGAAGTCGAAGTACTCGCCCCTCGTCAGACGACCATCCTGCACGCCGGCGACGTGGATCCGACCGGAGCAGACCACTGCGCCATCGCTCTCGCGGATCACGTCCTGGTCGGCAATGAGGAGAGGACCCCTCCTCGATAGATTGACCCCGACCACATAGGCATCGCCCGACCTGAGGGACTGGCGGTAGTCCAGCTCGGCATGGGTGACAAACATGTCGAATCCCTCATCGTGCTTGCTCGAGAAGCTGTCGCCGACGGTGCGGAGGAATTGATGGCGAGCATGCTCTAAGTAGTGGAGGTAATTGGCGTGATTCACCACGCCCTGGAGATCGCACTCGTAGTCGCGGACCGCCGTCACGGGGCTGAGATAGAGGTAAGTCTTGAGTGCCATGGCTCAGAAGTACTTGCTTCCGCTCTCCTTCTTCCGCTTCCTCATCACGAAGAGCCGGTCCCCGGGACGAACCTCCTCCGGAACCTTTACGCTAAAGGGGATGCCGATCTGGTCGATGCGGCTCCTTCGCTCGGACTTGTCGCCGAGCAGCATTTGCTTCGCCTCAAAGAAGACCGCCCCGGTCGTCGGACCGGTCACCAGCAGTCGCTCGCCCTCCTCGACGTAACCGCTCTCCAGCACCAGTTCTGCCACGCCGATCTTGCTGTAGTAGTGAGAGACGCGACCGATGCCCACCTTGACCTGAGTCGTGTGGGAGCCGTAGCGGTCGGTCCACTCGCCAAGCCTCTGACCAAGGTAGTAGCCGTCCCAGAAGCCGCGATTGAAGACTGTCGCCAGTCGTTCATCCCAGCCGGCTATCTTCTCTGCCCCATAGCTGCCGTCCAGATAGGCTCGGATCGCCTCATCGTAGCACTCGGTCACCGTGCGGACATACTCCGGACCGCGGGCACGACCCTCGATCTTGAAGACCCTGACGCCGGCGTCGATCATCTTATTGAGGAAGTGGATCGTCTTGAGATCCTTGGGCGACATAATATACTTGCCATCTACAGTCAGCTGGTCGCCGGTGGCATCGTCGGTGACGAGGTAGCTCCGGCGGCAGATCTGATTGCACTCGCCCCGGTTGGCAGACTTATTCATCTCTCCGAGGCTGAGGTAGCACTTGCCACTCACCGCCATGCAGAGCGCCCCGTGAGCAAACATCTCAATGCGGATCAGTTCTCCCTTGGGACCGCAGATATGCTCCTCCTCGATCGCACGGTGGATCAGCTCCACCTGGTCCAGCGTGAGCTCGCGGGCAAGCACCACGACGTCGGCGTAACGGGCGTAGAAGCGGAGCGCCTCGACATTGGAGATATTGAGCTGAGTGCTGAGGTGGACCTCCACCCCCTGCTCGTAGGCGTAGGCCATGGTGGCTATGTCGGTGGCGATGATGGCGGAGATGCCGGCGGACTTAGCGGCGTCGATGATCTCATGCATCCGCGCCATATCCTCGGGGTAGATGATCGTATTGACGGTGAGGTAGCTCTTCATCCCGTTGTCGCGGAGCAGAGCAGCCACCTCAGGCAGGTCCTCGAGGGTGAAGCTCTTGGAGGAGTGGGCCCGCATATTGAGCCCCTCAATGCCGAAGTAGGCGGCGTCGGCACCGCCTTGGATCGCCGCGATGAGCGACTCCCGGCTGCCGGCCGGTGCCATGATCTCGAAGTCTTTTCTTTCCATTACTATCCTTTTGCTTAAATGGCAGGCAGGCTCATGCCGGTAAACTTGCGGTAGAGGTCGAGGGCGTAGACGTCGGTCATGCCGCTGATGTAGTCGAGGGCGGACTGGATCTTGCCGTAGAGCGTCGGCGACGACATGTCGTACTGGGAGGGTATGCGGTTAAACCAAAGCTTGGAGTAGGCTCTCTCAAGGTGGAGCTGTGCCTCGATCAAGTTGTCCAGGAGTGAGGAGAAAATCCGAAACCCCGCCAGCTCGATGTCCAGCACTTCGCCGGCGTAATAGATGCGGTCAAAGGCGACCTCCCGCGCTGCTCTGTACGCCTCCCGCTGTCGCTCCTCCATGGCACCGATCAGGCTGCCGTGGAAGGTGCCACTCAGGATCTCCTCCCGGTGGGCGAGGAAGGTGTCGATGGCGGAGAGGGTTAGGCGATTGACCACCTTGCCGCGGAGGTAGGCGATCTGCTCGTTGTCGTCCGAGAGCTGATCGATCACCCTACCGGCCTCCTCCCGCTCTGTGTCGGTGAGGAAGGAGTAGAGCAGCTCGGTGCACTCCTCCCGCGAGAGGATCTTGAGCTTGTACGCATCCTCAAGATCCATGATCTGGTAACAGATATCGTCCGCCGCCTCGACTAAGTAGACCAAAGGGTGACGGGCGTACTCCGGGTGCTCGCCGTTGGAGATCTCCAGCAGCCCCAGCCTCCTTGCCACCTGCCGTAGGGTCTCCTCTTCGCTCGCAAAGCAGCCAAACTTCCCCGTCTCGCACTCCTTGGCGGAGGTGTAGGGGTACTTGATGAAGGAGCCTATCGTGGCGTAGGTGAGACCGTAGCCGCCGGGGCGTCTGCCGCAGAAGGTGTGGGTCAGGAGACGGAGACCATTGGCATTGCCGTCGTAGTGGACAAAGTCGGCCCATCGTCCACCCTCCGCCTCGAGGCTCTGCCGCCAGCGGGTGCCGGCGCCCTCGGTGAAGTAGGCGTGGATGGCCCGCTCACCGGCGTGACCAAAGGGGGGATTGCCCATGTCGTGCGCCAGACAGGCAGCGGAGACGACGGTGCCGACGTCGGAGAAGTCGAAGGGCAGCTCCGGCTCCTCAGCCTTGACGGCACGACCGATGGCATTGCCGAGCGACCGGCCGACGCAGGAGACCTCGAGGGTGTGGGTGAGCCGGTTGTGGACAAAGATCTGCCCGGGGAGGGGGAAGACCTGCGTCTTATTTTGCAGCCGGCGGAAGGGGGCACTGAAGATCAGTCGATCGTAGTCCCGCTGGTAGTCGGTTCGACCGGGCTGCTCGGTCGCCGACTCCTCCTGCCCGAAGCGCTCACTCGCCATGAGTTGCGCCCAGTCCATCCTCTTTCTCTTCTCCTCCGTCATGGTGCTCAGATATTTCGCTCCCTCAGGAGGTCGACAAAGTGGCGCACGCCGGCTGAGGCGCCCTCACGGATCTGCTTGAAGTCGCCCGGCACTGGCACCGGCTTGGGGTCGATGAGGAACTTCGGGATCCCACTTGGGGCGCAGGTGGAGAGACCGGCAGCGGGATAGACGACGAGGCTAGTGCCGATGATGAGGAAAATGTCCGCAGCCATAGTGGCGCGGATCGCATCACTCATGCGGGGGACCCCCTCACCGAAGTAGACGATGAAGGGACGCAGCCGGCGCCCACTGCGGTCGGTGGCATCGAT
>NZ_CAKRLH010000164.1 GCF_934359325.1 uncultured Porphyromonas sp. | reverse complement strand
GCTACATCCGTGCGGAGCTGGGGATCCGGCTGAGTGAGCTGCAGGAGCAGCACCTGCTGGAGTCCCTGGAGCAGCTCTTCATCACCCGACGGATCTACAAGGATAAGGACTTTGAGGAGGCGAAGAGCGTCCCCGAGGTGGTGGCGCACATACGGAGCCGACTGGAGGACGCGCTGGAAACCTTCTTCCGCCCCGTGACGGATGAGGATCTGAAGCACCTCCTGGAGCTCAAGATGGCGAGGATCCTGAAGTTTAATAAGGAGAAGAGCGACGCCTCCATCGCCCGACTCATGGACGAGATGGCGGACACCGAGCGACGGCTCGGCGATGTCCGCAGCGAGGCGATCAGCTGGTACGAGACGCTGTACGAGGACTTCGGGAAGCAGTACCCGCGACGGACGACGATCCGCAGCTTCGACGACATCGAGGCGGCCAAGGTGGCGGTGAAGAGCGAGAAGCTCTACGTGGACCGCAAGGAGGGATTTATCGGCACGGGACTCAAGAAAGCGGAGTACGTCAGCGACGTCTCCGACATAGACGACGTGATCGTCTTCCTCCGTAGTGGGGTCTACTTCATCACCAAGGTGAGCGAGAAGAGCTTCGTCGGCAAGGACATCATCCACGTGGCACGCTGGGTGCGTGGCGACGAGCGTACGATCTACAACGCCGTCTACCGGGACGGCAAGGAGGGTACCGCTTTCATCAAGCGCTTTGCCGTCACGACGGCGATCCGCGACCGGGAGTATGACCTGACACGAGGTAAGCCGGACTCCAAGGTACTCTACTTCACGGCCAACCCCAATGGTGAGGCGGAGGTGATCAAGACCGTGCTGCGACCAAGTGCCAAGAAGCGGCGGCGCAAGAGCGGGCTGATCTTTGAGACCGACTTTGCCGACCTGCTGATCAAGGGGCGTCAGGCGAGAGGAAATATTCTGACGAAGGAGCCGATCTTCCGCATTTCGCTCAAGGAGGAGGGTAAGAGCACACTGGGAGGCAGGGACGTGTGGTTTGATCGCGACGTCTTCCGGCTCAATTACGATGACCGGGGGGACTACCTGGGCGAATTCATGGGGGACGACAAGATCCTCGTGGTGCTGGAGGACGGGACGGTGTACCTGACAGACTTCTCGGACAGCAATCACTTCGAGCGAAATCTCCTCGTGATCGAGCAGTACGATCCGGAGAAGGTCTGGACGCTCGTCTACCACAATAGTAAGGAGGGCTTTACCTACATGAAGCGCTTCCTCCTCGAGGAGGACAAGCTGCGGAAGAAGGATACCATCCTGACCAATCCCGATGACACCCTTCTCCTCCTTAGCGACGAGCCTTACGCCCGAGTGGAGGTGGTCTACGAGGACGGGACGACGGAGGAGGTCGAGGCGGAGGACTTCATCGCCGTCAAGGGCGTGCGCGCCAAGGGCAAGCGCATCAGCACCGGCACGACTACGGAGGTGCACGAGCTGGAGCCACTCAAGCAGCCTGAGGACGAGGGGGACGACGACTCGGACGAGGAGGATACCCCTGACGAGGAGGTCGAGTCGGATATGGACGACAGAGCCGAGGAAGAGGCTCAGGTGATCGAGGAGGTAACTCGTCAGCAGAGACTGACCTTTAGGGATGATGATGAAGAATAAGAGACTCAGCAAGATCGCACTCCTACTTGTGCTGACCCTGATGCTGCCTCTCTCGGGAGCAGCTCAGTCAGAGACCGGGAGACAGAGGATGCGCAGCCGGCTGGAGAAGCTCGGGAGGGAGACAAGGGACTACATCCACGGGAAGCCGTGGACCTACGACGGCTCGCTCAGCACGACCCACAGAGAGATCCTCCTGACCGGTGGGCGTGTGGGCGTCATCGACCAGTATATCAGCCCGTCCGCCCACACAGGGTACGATCTCCGGATCTCCCTCGGCACGGACCATCCATACTTCGCCGACCGATGGCACCTGAGGCAGGAGCTGGAGCTGGGACTGGGGATGCCGAAGAATAAGGCCAATGGTACCCAGATGTATCTCCCGGGTCTCTACACGCAGACAGCATTCTCCTTCTCACTCCTTCAGCGGGGAGGACTGAGGCTGGAGGTCGCCCCCGCCTGGTCGCTCCTGGTGCAGGGCAATCTCAAGCTCTCCAATAGTAACAACGTAGCCAACGTCAAGGCGACGACCGGCCTCGATGCCTGGTCACGGCTCAGCTACCGGATCCCGTGGGAGACACTGCCGATGCGCTTCTCTTACAGTGTCTCACTTCCACTGCTCCATATTGCCTACCACCCGGACTATGGACAGAGCTACTACGAGTACATCTCTGGGGACAATAAGACTCCCATTCGTCTCCACCTGACGGCGCCACACAATAGTCTGGCCATCAGGCAGAGGCTGCTGATGGAGCTGCCGATCCACAACGCCACTTGGGTCGTAGGACTGCAGCACATCGGTACCGTAGAGAAGCTCAGCCATACGAGGTATGAGCTCGGCAGTGTCGGGCTGGTTCTTGGTGTCACGCTCGAGACCAAGGCTCTCTCCGGCGGGCGTGCCCTTCGGTCCTCACACATCAGATCATCCTACTAAGACCTATGACACTCAGACACGCACATATTTTACCCGCTGTGGTGGTCGTCCTCCTCGGACTCACTGCCTGTATCCCCTCACAGCCGGAGAATACGGACTACAGAGCTAATTTTGAGGCACTCTGGTCGATCATCGATGAGCGATACTGCTTCCTGGATGAGAAAGGAGTGGACTGGGACTCGATCCACACCGTCTACAGCAAGCGAATGGACCTGATGGAGGAGAAGAAAGCGGCAAATGACCTCAATTTCTTCCACCTCATGGCGGCAATGCTCGACGAGCTACACGATGGCCATGTCAATCTGATGACCGGATTTGACGTCAGTGCCAATAGCGACTGGGCAGGCGACCCGACCGAGGGACTCAATGTCTACATGAGGCAGAAATACATCTCCGGATACCTGATGCAGTCGGGCGGGATGCTCTACAATAACTTTGGCATCAAGGATAAGCCCAATCACCGCATCGGATACATCCGCTACAATAGCTTCTCATCCTCGCTCGGGAGTATGGACTTCATCCTGAGATACCTAGATAATACCGAGGGGATCATACTGGATGTGAGGGGCAATGGCGGCGGTCTCGTCAGCAATGCATCCGACCTGGCGGGATACTTCTACGATAAGAGGACCCTGGTCGGCTATGTGACACACAAGACCGGACCGGGACGAGACAGCTACTCTAAGCTCAAGGAGGTCTACGTCACTCCTGCCGAGGGAAGACGCTGGACCGATAAGCCCCTCGTGATCCTCCAGGATCGGGGCTGCTACAGTGCGACGAATGACTTCCTCGTCAAGGTCTCCCATGCGCCCAACGTCTACCGCATCGGTCTCCCCTCCGGAGGTGGTGGCGGTATGCCAGCCACATCGGAGCTGCCCAATGGCTGGCGCGTACGCTACTCAGCAGTCAAGAGCCTCGACGTCGATAAGAAATCCATCGAGGGCGGTATCGCTCCGGATCTGGAGGTGGCAAACGAGACCTTCGACCAAAACCCTAAGGCGCCGGATCTGATCCTCAGCGAGGGGATCCTCTACATCCTCACCCACTCCAAGGAGAGTAAAGATAAGACAGAATGAGCAATCAAGATAAGAATCCATTAGAACTGGAGGAGCGAATCATCGCCGCCCTCCGCACCGTCTACGATCCCGAGATCCCGGTCAATGTCTACGATCTGGGGCTGATCTACGACGTCGATGTCGACCACGACACCGGGATCGTCGATATCACCATGACGCT
>NZ_CAKRLH010000163.1 GCF_934359325.1 uncultured Porphyromonas sp. | reverse complement strand
GTGCCCAAAGAGGTTCGAACTCTCGACATCTGGAACCACAATCCAGCGCTCTACCAACTGAGCTATGGGCACCATAATACTTCCGCGAAATCCTTCTCAGAAGCGTAGTGCAAAGGTACAACATAAAATGATTCCCTGCAATACGCACCAGTCAGAGTACGGACAGTCAAGGGAATATAGTCCAGGAAAGTGGGGGTAGAGAGGCGGCTCCCAAAGCTCCATTTTGCTATCCATATCACACAAAATGAGGTGTTAGACCTGGTATTCAGCAGGAAAACACGATTTCATATGCATTTTAGTGATGATTTATGTTGTAATTCAATAAAAGTTCCTACATTTGAACACGTAGAAGAGGTGTCACTGAGTGCGATAGCGGTCGTGACCGCCTCCTCACATCGGTAGACATTATTTTACCTTTATACTCAACTAACATATTTTTACCATGAACAAGACCGAATTCATTGAGGCAGTAGCCATGAAGTCTGACCTCACCAAGGCTGATGCCAAGAAGGCTGTCAATGCCTTCTGTGACGTCATTGCAGAGGCGATGAAGAAGGACGAGAGAGTGACCATCATCGGCTTCGGCACATTCTCCACCACCGAGCGTGCTGCACGCACCGGCATCAATCCTCAGACTGGCAAGAAGATGCACATCGCTGCACGCAAGTCTGTGAAGTTTAAGCCCGGATCCGGACTGGATCTCAAGAAGTGATCCTCACTTCGATGATCCGGTAGGGTAAGAGATACTCCTTACCTACTAATTACACTTAGGCGTGAGCCCGACTGATAGTCAGGCTCACGTCATTTTTTGTCTCCCCATCCATCCCCATCTGTCTGAGATCAAGTCAGTGGCTGACAGTTTGTACCGGGGTCGGTCAGGCGTCTCGCGACTTGGCATAAGGTTTGTAAGTATGTGGGTGCAGTCTCACCACGACGGCGAGACGATATCGGGACACAAGACAACAAACTAATAATAATATAGAGATACAATGGGAAAGATTATCGGAATCGACTTAGGTACGACCAACTCCTGCGTGGCTGTACTCGAGAATAAGGAGCCCGTCGTCATCACCAATAGTGAGGGTAAGAGGACGACTCCAAGTGTGGTCGCATTTGTAGACGGTGGAGAGCGCAAGGTGGGAGACCCCGCCAAGCGTCAGGCGATCACCAATCCACAGAATACCATCTACTCCATCAAGCGCTTTATGGGAGAGAGATACTCCCAGATCGACACTGAGGCCTCTCGTATGCCCTACAAGGTCGTCGCGAGTGGCAATGACCTGCCTCAGGTAGACATTAATGGTCAGATGTACACTCCGCAGGAGATCTCCGCGATGGTGCTCCAGAAGATGAAGCAGACCGCAGAGGACTACCTCGGCGAGGCTGTGACGGAGGCTGTCATCACTGTACCGGCATACTTCAGCGACTCTCAGCGTCAGGCCACCAAGGAGGCGGGCGAGATCGCTGGACTCAATGTCCGCCGTATCGTCAATGAGCCTACTGCCGCTGCCCTGGCCTATGGTCTCGACAAGAGCGATAAGGATATGAATATTGCCGTCTTTGACTTGGGCGGAGGTACATTCGATATCTCCATCCTCGAGCTCGGCGACGGGGTCTTCGAGGTGAAGAGTACCAATGGTGACACCCACCTCGGCGGAGACGACTTCGACCACGCCATCATGGACTGGCTAGCGGATGACTTCCTCAGCACAGAGAATGTCGACCTCCGCAAGGATCCGATGGCTCTCCAGCGCCTCAAGGACGCTGCCGAGAAGGCTAAGATCGAGCTCTCCAGCACCACCTCGACGGAGATCAACCTGCCTTACATTACCTCTGTGGACAATGTGCCTAAGCACTTGGTGAAGACGCTGACGAGGGCTCAGTTTGAGCAGCTCTGCCACGACATCATCCAGCGCTGTATCGAGCCGGTGAATAAGGCGCTTGCCGATGCCGGACTCTCCGCCTCCGACATTAATGATGTCATCCTCGTAGGTGGATCCACCCGTATCCCTGCCATCCAGGATCTGGTGAAGAAGCTCTTTAATCAGGAGCCCTCCAAGGGCGTCAATCCTGACGAGGTAGTCGCTCTCGGAGCTGCCATCCAGGGTGGTGTCCTCAGCGGAGATGTGAAGGATGTCCTCCTCCTCGACGTTACCCCGCTCTCACTCGGTATCGAGACCATGGGCGGTGTGATGACCAGGCTGATCGACGCCAATACCACCATCCCGACAAAGAAGTCTCAGATCTTCACCACAGCAGCGGACAACCAGCCCTCTGTGGAGATCCACGTGCTCCAAGGTGAGCGTCCCATGTCGAAGGACAATAAGTCCCTCGGAAAATTCAATCTCGACGGCATCCTCCCTGCCAAGCGTGGCGTGCCTCAGATCGAGGTAACCTTCGACATCGATGCCAATGGTATCGTCAACGTATCCGCTCGCGACAAGGGGACCGGCAAGGAGCAGAAGATCCGCATCGAGGCATCCAGCGGTCTCTCTCAGGAGGAGATCGATCGTATGAAGGCTGAGGCAGAGGCTAATGCCGACAACGATAAGAAGGAGAAGGAGAAGATCGATAAGCTCAATCAGGCCGACAGCGTGATCTTCCAGACCGAGAACCAGCTCAAGGATCTCGGCGACAAGATCCCCGCGGACGAGAAGTCCAAGATCGAGGCGGCACTCAGCAAGCTCAAGGAGGCACACAAGGCTCAGGACATTGCAGGTATCGACACCGCCATGGAGGAGCTGAATACGATCTTCCAGAGTCTCTCTGCCCAGATGTATGGCCAGCAGGGCGGTGATGCCCAACAGGGCACTCCGGGTGCTGGTCAGCAGACCACCACGGGAGGAAGCACTTCGGCGGATAACTCCGGCGAGGGAGATGTCAAGGATGCCGACTTCGAGGAGGTATAACGCAAGCCCCTATTTTCACAGTAGGGATATGAGGTGATTTAGCTTCCGCACATCCCTTTAGTCAAAAGACCCACAGGCAAAACCTGCGGGTCTTTTTTTTCGCTCCGGAGAGAGAAAAAATCTATTACCGGGTTTAGTCGTCACTAAACCCGGTAAAGCTTCAGACTAATACCGGTATTAGATCTCACTCCATCCGGATCGGCTCGGATCGGTGATGCTCACCGCATTTCCTCACGAGGAACCAAAACCTATGATTTTGGTACCTTTACCCACTCGTAATTTGCCCTAAGTAGAGTATGAGCAAAAGCAAGCTAGAGAAATTTGCCGAGATCGATCGGCTGACCAATGTCCTGCAGTACCCCTTCGAGACACTTCGGAGGGAGGGGATGACTTTCCCCCACAAGGGACACTGGTCGGATGAGGTCTTCCATAATGGGAGCCCCATCATACTGGAGCTCGGCTGCGGGAGAGGCGAGTACACGGTGGAGCTTGGGCGGACCTACCGGGATCACAATTTCATAGGCATGGACATCAAGGGCAACCGCCTCTGGGCGGGAGCCAAGACCGCCGATGAGGAGGGGCTGACGAATGTGCGCTTCCTGAGGGCCGAGATAGAGTTTCTGGACACTTTCTTTGCCCCCGGAGAGATCTCCGAGATATGGCTCACCTTCCCCGACCCGCAGATGCGCAAGAGCCGGCGGCGACTCACCTCGCCCCGCTTCATGTCCATGTACCGTCAGATCCTGGCAGAGCCGTCGGTACTGCATCTCAAGACCGACTCACAATTCCTCTTCCGCTACACCGAGGCGGTGGCTGAGGTCAATGGGCTGACGATCGAGGAGCGGATGACGGACGTCGGCGAGGAGGCCACGCCGGACTCCCCTCTCCGGACGATACAGACCTACTACGAGCAGCAGTGGATCGCCCGAGG
>NZ_CAKRLH010000162.1 GCF_934359325.1 uncultured Porphyromonas sp. | reverse complement strand
TTTAGGGTCTTGATGGCACGCTTGAGGTAGCTGGTGTAGGCGAGGGTGAAGTGAAATCCATTCTCCTTCAGCGTCTTACCGGCAGCGGCAGCCTCCTCGATACCCTTCTCCGTCAGGTCCACATCGGTCCAGCCGGTGAAGCGATTCTCCAGGTTCCACTCACTCTGTCCGTGGCGTACCAGTACTAATCTTCTCATACTTTATCTCTAATTATCTTGTGAAAAAATAAGCCGTTTACTTCTCTCGCTCAGCGATGTAGTCACAGAGCCGGTAGAGCAGGTCGAGGCTACGCCCCTCGGGGATCACCCGGGCGTAGTGCTCCTTCGCCTCACTCAGGAGGCGATGCATCTGTTGCTCAGCGTAGTCGATGCCGCCGCACTCTATGGCAAAGTCGGTCAGGGAGCGTATGTCCTCGTCACTCAGCTCGCTCTGACGCAGCATCCGGCGAGCGCGCTCCCCCTTGCGCCCACTGTGCTCCAGGGCATAGATAAGGGGCAGGGTCACCTTGTGCTCCCGCAGATCGTTGCCGGCGGGCTTGCCGAGCTCCGGTGTGGGGAGGTAGTCAAATATGTCGTCCCGGATCTGGAAAGCCATCCCCAGCCTCAGCGTCGCCTCGCTGATCTCGAGCGTAGTCTCCTCGTCCTTCCTGCCGGCGAGGATCGCCCCGAGGGTGGCAGAGGCGGCCAGTAGGGAGGCGGTCTTGCGACGGATGATGTCGTAGTACCACTCTTCACTCGTCTCAGCCAGCTGTGATGCATCGTCCTGCATCAGCTCGCCCTCCGTGAGTGACTCGCCCACGTGGCTCAGGATCTCGAGCACGAGTGGCTCCTTCAGCTCCACGGCAAGGAGGATAGCCTTAGAGAGGATATAGTCCCCCATCAGCACCGCCTTACGGTTGCCAAAGAGCACATGGAGTGCCTTGGTACCGCGGCGCGTGTCGCTATCGTCGATCACATCATCGTGGATCAGCGTCGCGACATGGATCATCTCGATGAAGGTCCCGCCTTGCACGACACGATCGGAGATCTCGCCAAAAGCCGAGGCAATAATGCCCATCAGCATCGGACGAAGTCTCTTACCCGGATGACGACGGAAAAGCTCCACTGCGTGGCGCAGCGAGGGCGAGTCGCTCTCCAGCGTCTCCCCCATCAGTTGATCGATGCGGTCGGAGATGCCGGCGATATCCTCGGGGAGGCTGTCGAAGTAATTTCTCATGCTCATACAACAGTGCAAATTTACACAATTATCGCCGCTGTCTAAAATCCAATATCGGGTGTCAGAGGCGATAAGTGAGAGCAAGGGCGGCATCCGGCCTGCGCAGGTCATCGAGCGTCAGAGCGAGGCGACCGTGGAGGGTAACATGCGCCCCGATGCGCCACCTCACACGTCCCGACAGCTGCACTCCCTTCCCGCGGAGCATCGATCCGCCATAGAGGTACGGCATCCAGGGGAGACCGCTGAGGATCATCTGCCCGCTCCGCAGTCGGTAGAGCCTCAGGTCGCCCTCGGCAAGGAGTGACTTCTGATCATCGTAGCGGATCCTTCCCCTCACCGATCCACCGAGTCCCTCTCCCTCGGTGTGGAGTAGCTGTACCTCCCCGCGGGTGGACCACTTCGTCCCGTGCACCCTGTCGGTACCGTAGCGAAGCGACAGCCGGCGCGGTCTCGCCGGCACGCTCAGCCAGCGGAGTGTCAGGAGCGAAGAGCCCCGGTAGCTGCTCCTGCCGAGTCTCATCAGGAGCATCGTCCCCGCCGGAGAGCCGGCGTCGGTGCGGCGAAACCGATCCGCCACCACCGTCCCGCTGACGTACCGCGCCACCTCCCCGCTCCACTGTAGCCGATAGCCCCACTCGTCCCGTCCCGAGGCGTAGTGTCCGTCACCGGATCCGTAGGGGGAGTAGCGTCCCTTCCCGAAGTAGCGCCCCGATACCGTCAGCGCCCCCACCATCTCATCCAGATAGGACAGACTTCCCTCGGCAGCCCTTCGCTCCCCCGGTGCCAGCGTCACCTCACCTGATGCGATCACCCTCTCCCCCATCCGGCATCCATCCACGGACACTTCCCTCAGGATCATCTCGTCGGGGTAGCGAAGAGGCGGCAGGAGAGGGCGTCCGTCCTCCGACCGATGTCGGTAGGTCAGTCCGGTGATGCCGAGATGACCACTCTCCCCCTCGTAAGAGAGGTAGCCCCCGACCACCTCCCGACGTGCCGTATGCCGGTGACGGAGAGAGGTGGCGTCCCTGTGGAGTCCGGTCCTGTAGAGTGTCGCCAGCCTCTGCCCCTCAATCCGCGCATCGATCGGCTCATACCCGCCGAAGAGGATCACCTCCACCGCTCCCAGCCTCCGCTCCACGGCAAGCCCTCGCAGATAGTCATACTCTCGCGCCGAGCGGTGCGGCCGCAGCTCTCGGGTGACCCGCTGCGGGATGCCGGTCCCATAGATCGAGGAGGAGTAGAAGGAGCGCCCCTGACCCATCAGCAGTCCGCGACCCGTGGTGAGGCGGAAGTCGCCGAGCAGAACTTCCGTCCGGCTGTCTCGGTACCTGAGTGTACCAGTGAGATGATCCATCACGCCCTCCCTCAGGGGACGGAAGGGCTCTCCCCTGTCGGTCTCCCCCACCATAGCCCAGTCGAGATGCTGCCCATTGTCCCCCACCGAGCGGATCAGCAACGACGCCGACCCCGCCCTGTAGAGCGAGCCGACCGCATGCTCACGCCGGGGTCTCACAGGACGACCGTCCGCCTCCCCCACAGTGAGATAGGGGAATAGGAGCGACAGGAGATGAAGCTCGGCGCCCTGCACCTCCTTGAGATCATAGACCGAGTCCAGCCGCTCTCTCTGAGAGCGGTAGAGGAGGAAGTTTCGGATAAAGAAGGGATCCAAGAGCGGTACGCGTGCCAGGTCGTCTGCCGTGGCGGTATTGAGGTCCAGTGGGTGGAGCTCCAGTCGCTCCAGCTCCTCTGCCGCCCTCTGCCGTGTCTCGTCGTCCTCGATCAGCGCAAGTATCGCCTCAGAGGAGAGACTCTCCTGCGCCGCCACCCGCACGCCAAGGCTCATCAGACCGATCAGGAGAAGGAGCCGAAAGCCTCTACCGGCGCCACTCCTCTCCGTCCTCATCATCGTCAAAGAGAGAAGGGCGGTGCTTCGTCGCATCGCCCACGATCCGCTCCATAACACATCGCCGCACGAAGTCGGATCTCGACCAACCGGGATGGCGTCTGAGGTACCGCTCGATGATCTCCATCTGGCTCTCGGAGAAGAGTACCGTCACCCGTACCGTATGTGGCTCCTGCCGGATCCTCTTCCCCCTTCTTCTCGACCGTCTCATACTGTGCGTTCCTATCTCTCGCCGGTAGTCTGTGATGGGTGACAGGACCGCCCCCGGCTGAGAGCGAGACGTTCCCTACCCCGCTTCGCCCCTCGAGGGCATGCGCAGAGCAGTGTCTGGCTGTCGGGTCCGGTCATAGATTACAGTTATTTCCCGCTACTCATTCGGTCTTCGGCTGCAGGCTCTGCCGAGGATCGGGACCATACTTATTGGCTCCCCTCTGTCCCGGTAGGAGGTGAATCACCAGGTCGACGAGGAGGACTATCCCTGCGATAATGGAGAGCAGACGGAAGAGGGAGCTCCCGAGGTCCTCCGCACCGTACTTCAGCGACACGACAGCCGCCCAGGCGAGTGTCGTCCCCCGGAGGATCCAGAAGAGCCACGCCGGGAGACCCACGTCGTGGTACCGCCTACAGCTCACGGCAAGTGTCGGGACAAAGAGCACGACCGAGAGTAGCCGTATCACCCAGACCAAAACCGGCGCATCGAAGTAGGGTCGGTCGCCGTAGCCGGAGAGGATCCCCTCGATGCCGAAGGGGGCGATGAGCGCTGC
>NZ_CAKRLH010000161.1 GCF_934359325.1 uncultured Porphyromonas sp. | reverse complement strand
CGAGGAAGATCCGGGGCACCTGCAGGCGGAGGCGCACCCGATTGTACCACGACATCAGCCGCGGTCCCAGCAGTCTCTTTAGTCTCTCCTTTGGTGTCACCTTCTCCATGATCCTACTCGCTCCCGCACCACACGGCGGAGATAGCTCCGCTCGCCGGTCGTGAGCCCGATCCAGAGGATCAGCCCCCCGGATACCACAAAGCTACACAGAGTTACCGTAATGAGCCGCCCCCACGACGGCTCCAGTGCTTCCCGCATCATCAGCGTCACGCCCGCCGAGAGGGTGATGATGAGGAGCGGCTTGGCGACCACCTCCCGCACATAGGTGGCTATGCCGAGCGCCGGGATATTCTCCCGCACGAGCAGAAGCCGTAGCGCGAGCGCCACCACGTCGATCCCGATGTGGATGTAGAAGGCAGTCTCCACCGCCATCCCCACCTTATACGCCACATAGGTGAGCGGGAGATTGAGCATGATCAGCGTGCCGACAAGCGCCTGGTACTTGGCGATGCGCCCTGTCGCCTGCATCGCCATGGCAAGGGAACCGGAGGCGCACTCCACCATACAGTCGATGAGTGCAAGAGAGGCAAAGAGCACCGCCCCCCTCGGCGGCGTCACGAGCCAGACCGTCTGGAGGAAGTCCATCTCCAGTATCGCCGGCACGCAGACGAGCGTCAGGAGGTAGAGAGAGAACTTCCCCGTGCGGGTCACCAGCCGAAGCATCTCCTCCGTCTCCCCGACGGCGTACCGCTTGATGATCTGAGGATTGGAGGCGACCTGGAAATTGGTGTAAAAGGTCTGCACCGACGACATCACCTGCATGGCTATGGCGCGGGCGGCATTGGCGGTGGGTCCGAAGAAGAGGTTCATCAGCACATTGGTCCCCTGCCCCTTCATCACCCCGGCGAGGTTGCCAAAGACATTCCACCCCATATAGCCGAGCAGCGTCCGGAAGTAGCCCTTGTCCTCTATTCGCGTCAGCCGCGCCCCGGAGAAGTGCTGCCGCACATAGAGCCTGTAGATCAGTGCGATGACGAGGCTCACCCCGAGGAGCATCCCCCCGTAGGCGACGAGCCGGTCAACCTCGAGGGCGGCGTAGACCAGCACCAGGACGACCCCCAGCTTGAGGAGCGTCTCAAGGATACTGATCCGGGCAAAGACCCCCATTCGCTCATCCGCCACGATGAGGGCATTGAAGGGCACCTGCACGATCGTCACCATGAAGGAGAGCACAGCGAAGTGGTAGACCCAGAGCGCCGCCGCCATACGCTCCGGCGGGATGATCAGGTAGCGGTAGACAAACCAGAGCCCCACCGTCTCCGCCAGCAGCCCGATCACGAGAGCCAGCACCATATGGAGGTACCGGGTGGCGCTGAAGGTGATCCTCAGGTGCGCCTCATCCCGCCGCCCAAGGTCGACGGCGAGGAAGCGCTGCGTCGCCCCGATCATCGCGCCATTGAGGAAGCCGAGCATCGTCACCACGCCGCCGACCACGTTGTAGAGACCATAGTCGGTCACCCCGAGGGCGGCGAGGAGCGCACGGGAGGTATAGAGCCCGATCAGCAGCACGACCAGCTGCCGGACGTAGAGCATCAGCGTATTGCGGGCGATACGACTGTTGCTCCTTCGGCTCTCCTCCTCCGGCAGGATTGGTTTCATACGACAAAGATACCCCCTTTATACTGCTTTAGGATCTCTACCCTCTGACGAGCCATCCGAGAGGGTTTTATCTATGATCGGGTTTAGTGAAATCTTTTACCGGTATCAGTGTTCACTAAACCCGATAAAAGATTTCACTAAACCCGATAAAAGATTTCCTCAGTCGCGGAGGGTCTTGGCGGAGATGTACATGACGATCGCCAGGATGACGAAGAGGACTAAGCTCCCGATGAGGAGGGCGTAGCTCTCCAGCTGCATCAGCACGTAGATGATCAGGTAGAGGAGCGTCATGATGCCCCCGAGGAGGAGTGCCTTCCTCGTCTCCGGGAGGATCATGCGGAAGTAGATGGTATTGAGCCCTACCGTCATCACGGCGGAGATGAGGTAGGCGAGGCCGAAGCCGATCACCTCACTCATGGAGAGGAGCAGGGTGTAGAAGAGTACCAGCGAGAGCCCCGTGAGGACGTAGGAGAGGAGATTGATGCTCCTGCCGCGGCGACGCAGTGTCAGCTCCACAAGGTAGACCGAGAGGAGCGTGAGTGCGATCACGAGGATGCCGTACTTCACGCTCCGCTCCGTCTGGGCGTAGTTGTCTACCGGGCGTAGGAGGCTGACGAAGTGGCTGTTGCGCAGCAGGGTCTGTTGTCCGGACTCGGTCAATAGGTTGTCCTCGGCGAAGGTGCTCCAGCGAGCCTCGAAGCCATCACCCGTGATGCTGTAGTCGTCCGGCAGCTTCTTGCCCCGGAAGGAGGGGTCGGGCCAATTCCCCTTGATCGAGCTCTTGGCCGATACGCCGACGGCGAGGAGACCGAAGTGCTCACTCCCGGCGATGTCCGTCTTGAGACTGAAGGAGAGGTCTCTCAGCGCCCCCTCCTCATCGTCGGAGAGGGGCAGATCGGCAGAGAGCGAGGCACCGGTCACCTCCTTGTCACTCAGGTAGGGGAAGTTCACCTCCATGAGATCTCCATAATTGTCGTCGATGCAGGTGGTGAGCGTGGAGAGGGAGGGGTCGTTCTTCATCTTATACTCCTTCCCATTGACCTTCATCCTGACGATATCCCGATAGCCGGTGGCATCGCTCGTGGAGAGAGCGACCTTCGCCCGGCTGAGGTCGTACGTACCCTTCACCTCGGAGAGGGCGCGACGGATCTCCTCCGCCCGCCAGGTGCCGGATAGGTCTACGTGCGCTGTATAGACGGCGACCTCGTAGATGCTGCGGTGGCGGTTCTCGATGTCGAGCACGGCATCAGCGGAGACCTCCTCGGGGATCAGGTAGAGGGCGCTCTCCTGAGCGTCCTTGACATCGGGCGTGTAGGGGACGACCAGCACCGGGGTGAGGATATTCTGGCTCTCGCCCCAGCGCGAGGTGATCTCCTGTGTGGCCTTGCGCCCCTCGTACTGCCGCGAGGAGACCAACCCCTCCACCATGAGGAGGGGGATCAGGAGCAGTAGGGCGATCAGCCCGAGGATAAGCGTCTTGGCGACAAAGGATGGGGAGTGCTTGGGCTCCCCCTGCGGTGGTATGACTTCCATGATGGTGCTATGGGTGTTAATAGGTGATGCGGAAATAGTCGAGGATCGCCCTGTACCGATCCTGTGCGGTGAGACAGGTGTCGAGGAGATACCCCCGGACCTCTTCCCACCGATCGAGACCCCGATAGTAGTACATCTTGAGCTCCTCGGTGATGATAAAAGGGACGATATGGTGTGCTAAGCACTCCTTAAAGATGATCAACCTGCCTACGCGGCCATTGCCGTCCTGGAAGGGGTGGATCATCTCCATTCTGTAGTGGAAGTCGAGGATCTCCTCGAGGGAGACCTGTCTCTTGCCGGTATACTCCTGCAGTAGCGCCCTCATTGCTGCCGGCACATCCTCAGGGGCTGCGGTCTCCTTTCCCCCCACTTCGTTGGGCAACCGCTTGTACTCGCCGACGGCAAACCACGGTCTGTCCGCATCGGAGGTGCCCGCCTTCAGGAGTGCGTGCAGTCTCTTGATCATCTCCTCCGTCAGTGGCTCCTCCGCATGCTCTATGACGAAGTCGATGCAGCGGAAGTGGTTGGTCGTCTCGATGATGTCATCGACGCTGACCGCCTCATCAGTGACCCCGATGGTATTGGTCTCGTAGATGTAGCGCGTCTGCTCCTTAGAGAGGCGACTTCCCTCGATGTGATTGGAGTTATAGGTAAGGTCTATCTGCGTCCGATGGTAGATGCCCCCTCTCATCTTGCTCTCCATCTGCTCTCGCAGAGCAA
>NZ_CAKRLH010000160.1 GCF_934359325.1 uncultured Porphyromonas sp. | reverse complement strand
TCGTAGTGGTCCCAGAGGTGGCGGCAGAGCCATGCCCCTCCCGTCATCGTCGCTCCCCAGGAGGCATCCTCGCCGGGAGCGGTGTAGTAGAAGGGGTTGGTCATCATGTGCGCCACCCATCCCTCGGCGTCGTAGAAGTGCTTGGCCGTCTTTCGCCCGCTCTCCCGTAGGGCGGTGGTGAAGTCGATCAGCGACCGATGAAGCTCGGAGAGATTGGCCACCTCGGCGGGCCAGTAATTCATCTGGACGTTGATATTGAGGTGGTAGTCCGCATTCCAAGGAAGTTGGATCCCTTCGCCCCAGAGCCCTTGCAGATTGAGCGGCCAGCTGTCGGGACGGCAGCCGGAGATCATCAGGTAGCGGCCGTACTGGAAGTAGAGTGCCGCGAGGGAGGGGTCCTCATTGTCCTGATAGCGGCGGATGCGGTAGTCGGTCGTCCGCTCGGCGGCCTCCGTCGGTGCCCCAAGGTGGAGGCTCACGCGGTCGAAGAGCCGACTGTACTCCTCGAGGTGCCGCTTGTAGATCGTCTCGTAGTCGAGGTCCTCCACCTCATCCAGCCGGTCTGTCGGTTGCTCCGGTGAGGCTCCTCCGGCGGGTATGAGGTCGGTCCGAGCGGCGACGACGAGGATCACATCGTCGGCGTGGGTGACAGAGAGTTTGCTCCCCTTTACTCGCACCTTACCGCCGACCGGGATGCAGCGTACCTCCGCCTCGTAGCGGGTCCCCTCGCCGCCAAAGCCGTCCGGCAGACTGCCGGTCATACGTAGTCCCTCAGCCGTTCCCTCGACAGTGCCGCCCTCGGGGCGGGCGAGAGAGAGGTCGAAGGAGATCTTCTTCTTATGATCCGCGCCGAGGTGGATCACCAGCACGTCGTCCTTACGTGAGGCGAAGTAGGAGCGATTGTACCGAACCCCATTGAGATCAAAGAAGGTATGCGCCACCGCCGTCCTCAGGTCCAGTTCCCGCCGATAGCCTGTTTCCTCTCCCTTAGGCAGGTGGTGGTCAAGGGTCATATAGGCGAGCATCTGGTAACTGCCATAGGGCGAGTGGGCACCGTCGGGGAGTCCGCTACCCTTGCCACCGCAGCGGAAGTGCTTGTACATCAGATCCTGGGCGCGGAGATTGTCCCCGTCGAGCAGCGCCTGGCGGACCTCCGGCAGGTGGCGCACCGCGTCAATGTCGTAGGCGGTACTGTCGACGCTGCCGCTCCACATGGAGATCTCATTGAGGATCAGCCGCTCGCTTCGCACCTCGCCGCCGGTCATTAGTCCGAGCCGACCGTTGCCGATCGGGAGCATCGCCTCGAATACCTTAGCCGGACGGTCGTAGCGAAGCTTCAGCGGGGTCTCCTCAGCGCTCACCGTGAGGCAGAGGATCGTCGAGAGGATCAGTAGGAGGTGGCGCCTTAGTCTCATAGAAGTGACTCGAAGTAGTTCAGCAGTTCCTCTCTTCCCTCGCCCTTGAGGGAGGAGGTGATGAAGTAGGGCGGCAGCTCGTCCCACTCCTCGCTCAGCTTGTCGAGGTAAGCATCGACGCTGCGACGGGCGGCGGACTTGGAGAGCTTATCTGCCTTCGTGAAAATGAGGGCAAAGGGGACATTATTCACCCCCAGATGATTGATGAAGTCGAGGTCGATCCGGAGCGGTGCGTGGCGAATGTCGATCAGGACAAAGAGGCAGGACATCTGCCACCGATTGCTCACGTAGTCGTCGATCATCCGCTCGAGCTGCTGGCGCATGGGCTTCGGTACCTTGGCATAGCCGTAGCCGGGCAGATCGACGATGTAGAAGCGGTCATCGATGAGGAAGTGATTGATCAGCTGTGTCTTGCCGGGCGTCTGGGAGGTCTTGGCGAGGTCCTTACGCTGAGTCAGCATATTGATCAGCGAGGACTTCCCGACATTGGACCGCCCGATGAGAGCCAGCTCTACTCGGTCATCATCGGGACACTCAGCCACCTTGCGGCTGCTCTTGATGAATGTTGCCTCTTTTATTTCCATTTTGTCTGCTTAGCGTTGCTTGGGGGTAAAAAGGTCTGCCACACCGGCGCCGAGCTTCTGAGCATTGTCGCGCATAGTATTTAGGAAGTCAAAGATCGTCTTCTCCCGATCATCAGGTCTCCCGGAGCAGACGCTCAGGCTCCTCGGTGCCGCCTCTATCGTCAGTTCCCGGGTCTCTTTCATCGCATCGCCGTCGATATGGTAGAGGACCGACTTGTCGGTCTGGATCGTGATCTGTCGACCGCGCAGCTCTCGGGTGTACTTGCTCTCCGTCAGATCGCCGCTGAAAAGCTGGTAGGCGATCATGCCCGCCTCTCCGGCCGGGAACTCCTCGATCGCCGTCACATCCAGCATGCCGTCCACCATAGACGCATCCGGGGCGATGAAGGCGTTGTTGCCATACTGCGACGCATTGGCCACCGACACTATGTAAGCGTGCACCTCGCTCTCCTCACCGTCGATGGTCAGTCTGTAGTCCTCCGCATGGTACTGACCGAAGAGGTCCACCGTGTCGGCGATGTAGCTGATGAAGCCTCTTGTCTTGCTGGCAGAGAACTTCTCTGACACTGCCGCATCCAGACCGATGCCGCAGGTGCAGAGGAAGGGCTTCCCATTGACCCGACCGGTGTCTATCCGCTGCACCTCATGGCGTAGCAGCACCTCGATCGCCGGCTCCAGATCCATCGGGATGTGCAGCTCACGAGCGAGGCCGTTTCCGCTCCCATTGGGCAATATCCCCATCACCGTATCGGTGCCGATGAGCGCCCGACCTACCTCGTTTACCGTCCCGTCACCGCCCATCACCACGACGACGTCAGCGTCTCCCGGGTCGAGGGCGCGGTGGTAGGCATCGTCCGCCTCCTTGGTGACGAAGCAGGTCACCTCGTGTCCCCGTTCCAGTAGGAGGGAGACCGCTCTTGACGCCATCTCGATCGCGTTGGCGTCGGGGCCGGAGACCGGATTGATGATCAGGAGGTACCTCATGGACGTCTCTCGTCGGAGATGATGCTGGTGGGCAAGGGGTCGGCAGTGATCCTGTCGTACCTGCGCCGACCGGCGATGATGTCCAGAGCGGTATAGATCGCGGAGCGGAAGGACTGAGGGTCGGCGATTCCCCGCCCGGCAATGTCGTAGGCAGTGCCGTGGTCGGGCGAAGTGCGGACGATCGGGAGACCGGTGGTGACATTGACGCCCGTGTCCATCGCCAGGAGCTTAAAGGGGATCAGCCCCTGATCGTGGTACATGGCGAGTATGCCGTCAAATGTGCGGTACGCGCCACTTCCCCAGAGTCCGTCCGGAGCCACAGGTCCGAAGACCTGTATCCCTCTCTGCCACGCCTCCTCGATGGCCGGTGCAATCACGTCCGGCTCCTCACGCCCGATGAGACCATTCTCCCCCGCATGAGGATTGAGTCCCATAACGACTAAGCGGGGCTTGACGATGCCGAAGTCACGCTTCAGTGCCTGCTCCAGCGTCACGATCGAGTCGACGAGGTGCTCTCTCGTGATCAGTGAGGGAACTGCCGAGAGCGGCTCGTGGATCGTTGCCAGAGCCACATGCATCCCGCTTTGGTCAGCAAAGAGCATCAGCGGATGGCTCTCGGGATAGTAGGAGGCGAAAAACTCCGTGTGCCCCGTAAAGGGAAACTCCGCCCCCGTCGTCATATCCTTATGTATCGGTGCCGTCACCACCCCATCCAGCCGCCCGGCGACCAGATCCTCTGCCGCATCCCTCAGCGCCCGCGCTGCCAGCAGACCGGCGGCGCGCGTTGGCTCTCCCGGACTGACATGCAGATCGATGCCGGAGGCGTCGGTTTCGATGATGCTGATCTCCCCCTCACGCGCCTCATCGGCGTGGTCGATCCGCCGAAGTCTCTCCGGCAGGTCGAGGGCAAAGCGCTTCCTGTAGTAATTGTA
>NZ_CAKRLH010000159.1 GCF_934359325.1 uncultured Porphyromonas sp. | reverse complement strand
GCAAAGAGGTAGAGCCTGAGAGACTCCTTGTCCGCTGCCTCCATCGCAAGCAGAGCAGAGTCTCTGTCAAATGTGCCAAGCCGAGAAACAGGCAGGTGGAGCATACTCCGCATCTTTACCTCACCCCCCAGCCCTATAGGGCTTGAGCCCGGTGTGGCAATCTGCGCAGAGCAGACTGCAGAAACGAGGAGGGCTACTCCGGCTATTATATAGGTACGTAGTCTCATATCGGCACAAAATTACCTATTTTTTAATCTTCATCCGATATGTTGAGCTTGCAAGTCAAGGCTCACGCGTTTGGGACTCGTCCGTCAGCAGCGTAACTGCATCCGCAAGGATGCCCGATCCATAGGCATCGGTCGAGTCACGAAGTGGCGAAGACCGATGTATGAGAGTTTATTTCGTGTCCCGACCCCTTGCGGGTCGCCGCCACATCGGAGATGAGTGATAAGAAAGACCACCCATCCGCTTGCCTGAGCATCAGCCTCTCTGACGGACATCAGATAGTTTACTGTAAGGCTCAAGCGCATCAGCCCTGCACCCCCAAACTAAACCCGGTATTAGTGATCACTATTACCGGGTTTAGTGATCACTAATACCGGGTTTAGAATTCACCGAACTCTATCCAGCCTGGTACGATACTCCCCAGTGCCGCGGATCCCTGCTCCCTAACCCTCAGTGCGCCCGCAAGGGGGCGAGGTCTCGGATTAATTCTAAGATGTCTTAATTCTTAGGCGCCGGTCGAGCCACGAAGTGTCGAAGACCGATGTATAGGGAACGAGCATCCTTGCGGATGCAGTCGGGCTGATGATAGACAACTTTCAAATCCGTCAGCCTCGTGTGAGGAGAGCAAAGTGGCATTATTTTCTCTACCTTTGCAGCACAATCAGTAGTCTAAAACAATAACGCGCCTCACATTATATAGGTATGGAGCAACTAAAGCACGAGTGTGGAGTGGTACTTATCCGACTCCGTAAGCCTCTCGAGTATTATTGGGAGAAGTACGGCACCAGACGCTATGGTCTCAATAAGCTCTACCTGATGATGGAGAAGCAGCACAATCGTGGACAGGATGGTGCAGGCGTCGCATGCGTCAAGCTTCAGGCTCCCGTGGGTACGGAGTACCTCTACAGGGAGCGGGCTCTCGGGTCGGGAGCTATCTCTGAGATCTTCAATACCATACATCACTCCATCGACGAGGCAATCGCCGACGAGGAGGCGAACGACCGCTTCTACGTCGAGTCGGCTCCCTACATCGGGGAGTGTTACATGGGGCATCTGCGCTACTCCACGACCGGGAAGTCGGGCATGCAGTACCTCCAGCCGGCGCTGAGGCGTAATAACTGGCGGGCTAAGACACTCGCCATGTGTGGGAACTTTAACCTCACCACAGTTAAGGATATATTCAAGTACATTACTGCTCGCGGACAGCATCCTCGAGATACCTCCGACACACGCGTGCTCATGGAGCTCCTCGGTCATAGACTCGACCGTGAGGTGGAGCGCCGCTATGCAGACAGCGTGGCAAAGGGGCTCCAGGGGATGGACATCACGGAGGATATAGAGGATCATATCGATGCGCTGCAGCCTCTGAGAGAGTGCGGACCAATGTTTGACGGAGGCTATGTCCTCTGCGGTATGACCGGTAGTGGCGAGATGTATGCGGTGCGCGACCCCTGGGGCATCCGTCCCGCCTATTACTACTATGACGATGAGATTTTCGTAGTTGCCTCCGAGCGGCCTGTGATCCAGACAACGCTCAATCTCACCTTCGACAAGGTGCATCAGCTCGAGAGAGGACAGGCCATTGCGATAGATCGTAGTGGTGAGAATGTCCATCTGGAGCAGGTGATCGAGCCGCAGGAGAATAGGGCGTGCTCCTTTGAGCGGATCTACTTCTCCCGCGGGAGTGACATAGACATATACCATGAGCGAAAGGCTCTCGGTAGTTATGTGGTCCCGGAGATCCTCGAGAAGGTGGATTACGACCTGGACAATACCGTCTTCTCCTTTATCCCCAATACGGCTGAGGTGGCTTACCAAGGGATGCTTCAGGGACTCGAGGACTACCTCGACCGACGGAAACAGGAGCTGCTGGAGATGCCGGAGAATAGGAACTCGGAGAGGATCCGCGATATCCTTCGGAAGCGCATCCGCTCGGAGAAGGTGGCGATCAAGGATATCAAGATGCGGACCTTCATCACCGAGGGGGCATCACGTAATGAGCTGGCTGCCCACGTCTACGACGTTACCTACGGCTCGATCCGCCGTGGAGAGGACAATCTCGTCGTGATCGATGACAGCATCGTTCGCGGGACGACTCTCAAGGAGAGTGTCATCCGGATCCTCAATCGACTCGGTCCGCGCAAGATGGTGATCGTCAGCTCTGCTCCTCAGATACGTTACCCGGACTGGTATGGTATCGCTATGAGCAGGATGGAGGAGTTTGTCGCCTTCCGTGCGGCTATTGCACTCCATGAGGAGCGGGGGATGGAGAATCGAATCAGCGAGCTCTATGAGAGGATCAAGTCCCTCATGGGGAGCGAGGAGGTGCGACGGACTAACTTTGTCAAGGAGATCTATGAGCCCTTCACTGTCGAGGAGCTTAATCAGCAGATGATCAAGCTGATGCGACCTGCTGAGGTCATTTGTCCGATCGACATAGTATTCCAGAGTATCGAGGGGCTCCATAAGGCGATTCCCGACAATCCCGGGGACTGGTACTTTACCGGAGACTACCCGACGCCGGGTGGTATGCGCTTAGTTAATCAAGCCTTCATCGACTATTACGAAGAGGACTACAGAAGATAAGAGATACACGAAACCATATAGCGACCATGAAAAAGAAAGGTAAGCTCATCTTACAGGACGGGACCTGCTACGAGGGGACTCTCTTCGGTGCCACTGATAAGAGTGTCAGCGGAGAGGTTGTCTTCAATACCAGCATGACCGGCTACCCCGAGGCCCTGACGGATCCCTCGTATATGGGTCAGATGCTTGTCTGCACATACCCGATCATCGGCAATTACGGATTCCCTCCGGAGGATGTAGATCCTGCCACTCATCTGTCCCTCTACCTCGAGAGTAGTGAGCTACATCCGCTGGCTCTCATAGTCCACGACTACACTGATGACTACTCGCACTGGAATGCCGCAGAGTCCCTCTCGGATGCTCTCGAGCGCCATGGCGTGGTCGGTCTCGCCGGTGTCGACACGCGGGAGCTCACCAAGGAGATCCGTGACCATGGTCCGCTCATCGGTAAGCTGGTGGTGGATGATCAGGATATAGACTTCTTCCAGACCGATGAAGTCAATCTTGTCGCTGAGGTCTCCACTCCCGAGGTGATACATTTATCCAAGAGTGGTGCCAAGCGAGTGGTCCTCGTGGACTGTGGCGCTAAAGAGAATATCGTCCGGATGCTCCTCGACCGGGATGTCGACCTTACGATCGTTCCTTGGGACTATGACTTCACCGGGATGGATTATGATGGTCTCTTCATCAGTAACGGTCCGGGTAATCCGATGCAGTGCACCGCCCTCATTGACCATGTAAGACAGGTCATTGAGAGCGGTGAAAAGCCTATAGCGGGGATCTGCATGGGCAATCAGATCATGGCACTTGCCATCGGTGCCAAGGTGAAGAAGATGAAGTTCGGTCACCGCTCAGCCAATCAGCCGGTACGTCTCTGTGGCACTGATAAGTGCTTTATCACCAGCCAAAATCACGGGTTTGCCGTGGACAGCGACACACTGCCAGCAGGCTGGCGTCCCTACTTTGAGAACCTCAACGATGGCTCCAACGAAGGTATCATCCACGTGTCCGGGAGGTACTTCGCGGTCCAGTTCCATCCCGAGTGCCACGGAGGCCCGATGGATACCGAATTCTTTTTTGATGACTTTATTAAGCTCCTAAACTCGTGAACGTA
>NZ_CAKRLH010000158.1 GCF_934359325.1 uncultured Porphyromonas sp. | reverse complement strand
TAAGGCTGATAGCCCACTCGGGCTGCCGATCGAGGAGATCGGGTACGACTACCGGGTCTCCTTCCGCATCACTCCGGAGGATAATCCCCGTGGCACAGTCCTCTTTGCGTCGAAGAATGCCACGCTTTACCTGTCCACACCGGAGGAGGGGATGCTGGGCTTCGAGCGGGACGGCTACCGATACCACTGGGACTACCGCCTGCCGGTGGGTCGAGAGACAGCGGTAACTATCGAGGGGACCAATCGGGAGACCCGACTCTACATCGATGGTCAGCTGCAGGAGACACTCGGCGTCATCGTCCATCCTGAGGATCGTGACCTGAAGGGACCTCGCTACTGGGTACAGACGCTCGTCTTCCCCCTTGAGCGGACAGGACGCTTCAGCGGTCGCCTCTCCGACCTGCGGGTGGAGTGGCTAAGTAACTGATACAGCTGGGAGATATCAATCTGAGAGAAAAAGAAGTCCCGTCTCTTCGTGAGGCGGGACTTCTTTTTTTGTATCAGGGGAGGTGCTTGGCAAGCTCCCGAGGGGTGAGGAAGAAGAGGATCTGCCGACCGGAGGGGGTCACCCTATACTCAGGTAGCGCAAAGAGCTGCTCCAGGAGCTGCTTTGCCTGCGCCGGCGTCATCTGTCGTGGGAGGGAGCGCAGACGAGCGGTGGTGATGGTTCGGACAAGTCTATTGGACAAGATATCCCCACCGGAGCGACCGGTCTGCTCACACTCACGCAGGAGCTCATGTAGGATCTCCTCCTCTCCGCCTGCGGGTAGTCCATCGGGGACGGCATTGATGCCGATGGCATTTTGCCCCATATCGGAGATGTCGAAGCCGATCTCGGTCAGATCCTGTCGGTACTCCCTCAGCAGGGCTGTATCCTCAGCAGAGAGCTCAAGCAGAGCGGGGAAAAGCAGACGAGAGGAGACCACATGACCGCTCCTGAAGGAGGTCATATACTGCTCGAAGAGTACCCTCTCCCTCGCTCTGGAGAGGCTGATCACCGCAATGCCCTCTGGACGGAGTGCGATGCCGTAGTCTCCGTAGATGAGCGGCAGCACATCGTACCCAGATTTCATCTCGAAGCTCTCGCCAGTGAGCGAGGAGGTCAGCGTCGTTACTGGATCCTCCCTATCCGACAGCGGGATCTGTTTCGGCATCTCCTCACGCCGCTTCTGGAAGTCCTCATAGAAGCTGTCCCAGTCAGCAATATCCGGCATAGCGGTCTCACCTCCCACGGCGGGGAAGGTATCGCCGATCTTAGGAGTCAGCATCAGCTCCTCACTGTCATTGAGCCGGCTCCCCACCTCTAAGAAGTTGTCCGACGTGGGCGGCTCGGGAGCATTTCGCCGGCTGCTGTCAGCGATGGGAATCTCTAGCCGATCCTCGTCGAAGTCAAGCGTAGGCATGGCCGCCCCCTTCATCAGCACTTCTCGGATGGCAGAGAAGAGGATGGTGCCGATGTCATTCTCTGCCTCAAACTTGATCTCCGTCTTCGTTGGCGAGATATTGACATCGATGGAGGCGGGGTCGCAGGAGAGGAAGAGGAAGTACTCCGGCTTCTCCCCCTTCGGTATCATCTCGCCGTAGGCATTGAGCACCATGCGGTGGAAGTAAGGGTGCCGCATGAAGCGATCATTGACGAAGAAGTACTGACAGGCTCCGCGCTTGCGAGTGTACTTCGTCTCTGTGACAAAGCCCTCGATGGTCACCAAGGGCGTCTCGATATGGAGCGGCAGGAGGTGCTTGGTGAGCCGGCTGCCGAAGAGGTCGAGGAGCCGCTGCTTCTGAGGTGCCGCCGAGATCTGGAGCTGTATCTTATCGTTGTGGATCAGGGTAAAAGCGACCTGATGTCGCACGGCGGCAATATTCTGCAGTTCAGTGAGGATGTGGGCAAACTCGGTCGTGTCCGCCTTGAGGAACTTGCGCCTCGCCGGGACATTGAAGAAGAGATGTCGGATCTGGAAATTAGACCCCACGGGGCAGGCGACTGGCTCCTGGGAGATCACCTTCGACCCCTCTATCTCGAGCTTCGTCCCCTGCTCGGCATCCTCCATACGGGTCTGCAGAGTCACATGCGCCACCGCAGCGATGGAGGGGAGCGCCTCGCCTCGGAAGCCCATAGTGACGATGGAGAAGAGATCAGCCGCCTCGCGGATCTTGCTCGTCGCATGCCGCTCAAAGGCCATCCGGGCATCGACGGCACCCATACCGGTACCATTGTCGATGATCTGGATCAGGGTCTTGCCGGCGTCCTTAATGATGACCTGGATGTCCGTCGCACCGGCATCGATGGCATTCTCGACCAGCTCCTTGACGACAGAAGCAGGTCGCTGGATCACCTCACCGGCAGCGATCTGATTGGCAATATTATCCGGTAATAGATGTACTCTG
Source organism: uncultured Porphyromonas sp. (assembly GCF_934359325.1). Classification (GTDB taxonomy): domain Bacteria; phylum Bacteroidota; class Bacteroidia; order Bacteroidales; family Porphyromonadaceae; genus Porphyromonas_A. The sequence continues at coordinate 1,571 of NZ_CAKRLH010000158.1, read as the reverse complement.
CTGTCCACGCGATCGCTTACCAGAAGATGAAAAGGCGTGCGAAGTCAGCCCAGGTGGTGATGCCTAAGCTCTCGAAGATCCAGTAGGTAAAAGCGAAGAGAATGGCGAGGACAAAGACGAGCTGCCTATTCTTCTTACCGATGCTCTCCGAGAAGTCCTCCGGGTCTCCATACTTGGCAAGTCGCTCGGAGTTACGCCGGAAGTGCCCCTTGAGATTCTCCTTTAAGTCCTCCTCCGTGAGGGGATTCGCCTCCGGATCGACCCTGTGCTTGGAGAGCCGGATCTTGCGCTCCAGCTCCTTCTTCTTTGGATCAAAGGTGAGGTAGGTGTACCTGAATTCTCTTGGCTTCTTGGACTTATAAAAGCTTCCCCATCCCATAGTACTAGTTACTTCTTCTTAGGTTGTGTCACTTCGTCCTCCTTGCGGATCGTGGCGTGCTGCTCCTTTTTGAGCCCCGTGATCGCCTGACGAACCGTGGTCTCTGCCTGGTCGGTCACAGCCTTAGGCTTCAGTCCGAGGGAGTCGAGCTGTGCGGCACCCACGCGTCGGAGGGAGTCGGTCACCTCGGTGGGGCGCTGTCGCCCGTCGAGGAACTCGGTAAGCCGCTGCCCAGAGGTGGCTCTGAGAGTACTGTCAGCTGCTCCCTGCAGGATCTCACGACCCGCGTGTGGCAGGAAGACTGCAAGAGAGTCCATCACATGACTCCTGATCGAGTCGATGGAGATACCGGTGGTGTCCGCCATCGTCCGGATGATCGAGTCGGTCAGCGCGGTCACGAGCGAGTCCGACGGAAGGGTGGACTGCGCCACCTGCTGTGGCTGCTCCTCCTTTGGCGTCGGGAGGTCCTGTAGGAGACCGGTCGTCGGTGGGCGCGGCACCAATTCGCCTCCACCCTCGCCCGGTGTCGGGGTACGACGGAAGATGTCCAGCGAGTCGACCGGACGCCCCTCGGGGAACCAGACGAAGTCGGGATAGACCAGATCACTCTCCTCGACGAGGAAGATCGGTTTGGTTCGCCCCTTCGTCTGACCAAGGAGTAGGATCCGCACCACCTCGCGATTCTCCAGCTGCGTCAGTATCTCGCTGCTCTGAGTGTGTGTCTGCTCGGTCTGGATGGAGTCCTTATTCTCACTGAAGTAGATCGTCTCCGCATTTCCTCGCGTCCATACGGAGTCCATCTCGCCCTCGTGGAAGTAGGCCTCCACCTCGCGGCCACGCATCTGATTGTAGTACTTATTCCGCAGATGCTGCGACATGTAGGCATTCTCCCCGATCAGGGCTCGCTCGACGGAACCATTTTTCATAAAAAGGCGGATCGAGTCGCCGGTGACCTGTGAGAGGCCGCTCCAGACGAAGGGGCGACCATACATCTTCATCACTGAGTCCTGAGTGAGGTAGATCATAGAGTCAGCCACTGCCTGTGCATCTCTACGCCAGGTGCGGACATTACCTACTCCCTTAGCGATATTATTGACAGAGTCGACCTTGATCAGCTGCATCCGATCCGCACCGGTAAAGAGGTGATCGGAGTCGGAGTACTCGTAGATGTAGGCATGGTCTATCGCCTCAC
>NZ_CAKRLH010000157.1 GCF_934359325.1 uncultured Porphyromonas sp. | reverse complement strand
CGGTATTAGTCTTTTCTTTTACCGGTAATAGTTTTCTCTAATACCGATATTAGATCGGGGTGAGAATCTGTGTCGGGAGAATGGGGTACCTTTGTGGGAGAGAAATCAATCGACAATCAAGATATGACTGAGAAAACCGAGCGTAAGAAGATTACCGCAAGAGACTTTGCGGAGCTGAAGGGGCAGCGGAAGCTTGCCTGCGTCACCTGCTACGACTATACCTCCGCCCTCCTTGTGGACCGGAGTAACATTGATGCGATACTGGTGGGCGACTCGGCGTCCAATACGATGGCGGGGCACCCGACGACGCTGCCGATCACGCTGGATCAGATGATCTACCACGTGCAGTGCGTGACACGTGCCGTGCGCCACTGCTTTGTGATGGGGGACATGCCCTTCGGCACCGTGCATGGGGACCCCTATGCGGCGCTGCAGAATGCCATCCGGATGATGAAGGAGGGCGGCTGTGATGCGGTAAAGGTGGAGGGCGGTCGCGAGATCCGCGCCTCGCTGGAGATGATCCTCGGGGCAAATATCCCTGTGGTGGGGCACCTGGGGCTGACGCCTCAGTCGATCCACCGCCTCGGGGGCTATGGCCTGCAGGCGAGGGAGGAGGCAGCCGCCGAGCGACTGCTGGAGGATGCGCGGATGCTCGATGAGATCGGCGTCTCGGCGATCACGCTGGAGAAGATCCCCGCCGCCCTCGCCAAGCGGGTGACGGAGGCGGTCTCGGTGCCGACGATCGGCATAGGTGCCGGCCCCGACACCGATGCGCAGATCCTGGTGATGCAGGATATGCTGGGGATGACTGAGGGCTTCAGACCGAAGTTCCTCCGCCGCTTCGGCGAGGTGGGGGAGGCGATGGTCCGCGCCTTCGACGACTACGCAGCTGCCGTGGCGGAGGGGTCGTTTCCCGATGAGACCGAGAGCTATTAATTTTTTTTACGAAAAAAGATATGAGACTGGACGGAAGGCAAGAGAGCAGCAACGTAGAGGACCGGCGTGGTAGGCGGGTCAAGGGTGCCAGCATGGGCATCGGGGGCCTGATCGTCGTCGGGCTGATCACCTGGCTGCTGGGGGGCAATCCCCTTGACGTGATTCGGCAGGGCGGCGGCGAGATCGTCACGCAGCAGACAGCTCAGGAGGAGCCATATACCCCGACGGCCGAGGAGGAGGAGATGGCCACCTTTACCAAGGTGATCCTCAAGGGGACGGAGGATGCCTGGACGGAGGTCTTTGCGAAGTATGGCAAGACCTACACGCCGCCGCGGATGGTGCTCTATACCGATGCGGTGCAGAGTGGCTGCGGCGGGGCGTCGTCGCAGGTGGGCCCCTTCTACTGCTCGGCGGACCAGACCTTATATATAGATCTCTCCTTCTTTAACGAGATGAAGACGCGACTCGGCGCCGGAGGAGACTTTGCCTACGCCTACGTGATCGCGCACGAGGTGGGGCACCATGTGCAGAACCTCCTCGGGACGCTCGATCAGGCGCATGCGCGGATGGCGCAGGTGAGCAAGCGTGAGGCAAATGCGATCAGCGTACGGCTGGAGCTGCAGGCGGACTACTACGCCGGTATGTGGGCGCACTACGACGATGCGCGCTTCGGTTCGCTCGAGCCGGGTGACATTGAGGAGGGGATCAATGCGGCGCACGCCATCGGGGATGATAAGCTGCAGATGGAGGCTCAGGGGTACGTGGTGCCGGATGCCTTCAATCACGGCACCTCCAAGCAGCGTATGGCGTGGCTCTACAAGGGCTACCGCGAGGGGACGCTTGAGGGGGGCGATACCTTTAGTCTGCCCGATCCATCGATCTGACAGGTTGGATTACCCGAGAGAGCGGACCGCCGGGGCGAGGACTTCGCTGACGACGCGGTCGGTCATCCGGTGCTCGCCATCGAAGGAGGCGGTGCAGGCGGTGCCGTAGTGCTGCTCGAAGTCGCTCCTGCAGTCGACGGTGGTGTCTCGGGTGCCGAAGAAGCCGAGGATCGGCTCGGCTCGGCCGTCGCGGTCTTGTAGGTGGTCCCACTGCCGCTGCTCCGCCTCGCGGAAGTGGCGGATGATCTCGTCGGTGATCTCAAAGGTGGTCTCCCCATTGAGCCGCGGCTGGAGGTAGTGGTACTGCCCGACGTGGAGGATCTCGGGCATCTCGGAGAGGTGGAGGGCGGGATTGACCGCTATGCGGCGGTAGCCGACCATCTGGTGTGCGTAGAAGGCACCGAGGCTGGTGCCGAGAACAACGTCGGGCCGGAGCTCGGCGCAGAGGGCGCGGAGGAAGTCGAGTGCCTCGAGCGGGTCCTGCGGGATGTCGGGTGCCTCTACCCGCCAGTCGGGGAGGCATCGGCGGAAGCGCTCCACGGTGGCGGTGCCGCTGCCGGACTGGAAGCCGTGGAAGTAGATCAGTGTCTTGGTCATTAGAGTAGCGGGGTCATGTAGAGTGGCAGGAAGGTGATCCCCTCTTCGCTGATCCGCAGGTCCGCCGGGTGGATGACGTACGGCGTCGCCAGGTCGCGGTCGTATTTTTTGATGCACTTGCGGAGGGAAGTAAGCGTGTAGCGCTGACCGCTCTTTACCTCAATGGGAGAGATATTGTGCCTTGAGGTGACCCCGGACTTGGTGATGAGGAAGTCGATCTCCATACGATCCTCTGCACTCTCTCGGGTAGGATTGGAGTAGAAGAAGAGGGAGTGCCCCGCCGAGCGCAACATTTGTGCGACGATGTTCTCGATCACCATCCCTTTATTGAAGGAGAGTTTATCGAGAAGGATCTTTTTGTAGATCTCCTCGTCCACCAGCTCTTCGCTGCTGAAGGACTGGCTGAGTAGCAGTCCGGTGTCAGCCATATATATCTTGAGGGTGGTGCGGTCTTGATTGAGCATCAGTCCCACGGAGGGCTCGGTGGCGTTGTAGCACATATTGACGACCATTGCCTCATCGAGCCAGAATAGAGCTGCCTCGTAGTCCCTCTGTCGCGCTCCCTCCTCCAAGTCAGAAAGGGTGAATCGGCGCTCGTGGCGCTGGAGCTGAGCCGGTATTTGATCAAAGACTGACGAGACTCGGGCGCTGTGGAGACCTGCATACTTGCGGATGTCGGCTCGGTAAAGGTCGAGGATGCGGCGCTTGACATGATCGACATCGGCAAAGCTCTTTGTCTCTACGTACTTAGCGACTGCCTGTGGCATGCCGCCCACGATCATATATTGCCGGAAGTAGTCCATCGCCTGTCGGTGCATTACCTGACCGAGAGGTCTCTTTGCCTCGAAGCAGTCGCGGATAAAGGGCATCAGCATCTCATTTCCCATAGCCCACAAAAACTCCTCGAAGTCAATCGGATAGAGCTTTACCTGCTCCTCCTCTGATGGGATAACGATGTCAGCAACGTTGCGCTTGATCGACACGAGAGAGCCCGTCTCGATGTAGTCGTACCGCCGATCCGCTACCAAGTACTTGATGGCGGCTCTAGCGCGGGGATAGAGCTGTACCTCGTCAAAGATGATGAGCGACTCCCGCTCGTAAAGGGGGGTCTGTGCGTAGTTGCTTAGGTAGAGGAAGAACATATCCAGGTGATCCAGATACTGATCAAAGAGTCCCTTGACCTCCTCCGATACCCTATTGAAGTCAATCAAGATGTAGCTCTTGTACTCTCGCTTTGCAAATTCCTCCACCAAGTAGCTCTTGCCGACCCGTCGAGCTCCGTCGATCATCAGGGCCGACTCGCCTCGGGACTGTTCCTTCCAAGCCTTTAGTCTGTCGTATAGTTTTCTCCTCATATCTACTCTCTCCTAATCTGCTCTGGTGCACAAATATACCCAAATGCAGATTATCGGGAGGGGCGAATCTACACCAAATGCAGATTATCGGGAGGGGTGAATCTACACCGAATGCAGATTATCGGGAGGGGTGAATCTACACCGAATGCAGATTATCGGGAGGGGTGAATCTACACCGAATGCAGAT
>NZ_CAKRLH010000156.1 GCF_934359325.1 uncultured Porphyromonas sp. | reverse complement strand
CGCTGCCCGCACGGAGGCGACCCTCGAGAGCGAGCAGAGGAAGAGGGAGGAGCAGGAGGGACTCTTCGATCGTCAGCTCGATCGGATGACGGAGCGCTTCGAGGCGCTCTCGGAGGTGATCACGAAGAGGCGGGCGGAAGAACTCTCCTCCGCAAATAAACAGGAGCTGGACCTGGTGCTGGCACCGCTGCGGGCGAGCATCGACAAGATGGACCTTGCTCTGAAGTCTACCGGTGAGACCAATGCCCGCCGCTCCGGTGAGCTCGACCGGCAGATCCGGATGCTGATCGAGCAGACCACTGCCGTCGGCGACAAGGCCGACCGCCTCGCCCGGGCGATGTCGACGAGCGGCAAGGTGCAGGGCGACTGGGGCGAGAAGCGGCTGGAGCAGATCCTGCAGCGGGAGGGCTTTATCCGAGGGACGGAGTACGATGCTCAGGTGGTGCTGCGGCGGGGCAGTCAGGTGCTGCGCCCTGACTTTGTCCTCCACTTCCCCGACGGGCGGGACGTGATGGTCGATGCCAAGGTGTCGCTGCGGGCTTTCCTGCGCTATCACGATGCGGGCGATGAGGAGGGACGACAGACGGCTCTTGCTGATATGGAGCGAGACCTAAGGGCGCATGTGAGCGAGCTTGCCAAGGCGCGCTACCACGAACTGTCGCTCGAGGGGCGGAGCACTTTCCCCTACACCCTCATGTTTGTCCCCATGCCTGCCGTTCTGCAGCTGCTCTCGAGCAGTGACCTTAGGGACAAGGCTCTCGCAAGTAGGGTCTTCATCGTCACACCGGAGTCGCTGATGCTCTTCCTCAGGATCATCAGCGAAGCGTGGATCAATCACCGGCAGGAGGAGAACATCGCCGAGGTGATGGAGCTGGCGAACAAGATGCTCCGTCAGGTGGATAATATGATGGAAGACTTCCGCCGGGTCGGCAGCAAGCTCGATGATGCCAAGAGCGCCTACGCCGAAGCCCTCACCCACCTCAGCGGTCGGCAGGGGCTGACCGGCTACGCCGCCCAGATCCGCCAGCGCATCCGCTGATCCCACCTATGGGCAGTCTGACACCTGTCGATGAGACACTTTACCAAAGGCCAATAGCCTTATAAGAGGGCACTGCGCCAATGAGATGTCTTGAGAAGCTCAACCCTTGAGAGGAGGGGTGCCTTTGCCCTGTATCTGTTCCCTATCCTGCTCTTCACCCACCGAGCCGGGCAGGGTGGGTCTACGAAGAGGAATATTTCTCTTACATTTGTCTATACGAAATCCATAGAGTACGATAGCTATGCTTACCAAAAGGATCCTATACCTCCGCGGACTCGGGACGGCGATGGTGACGCCCTTCACCGATGACGAAACGAAGAGCGTTGACTACGACCGCCTCCGCACGCTGATCCGCCGCCAGATCGAGGGCAAGGCGGACTTCCTTGTCGCCCTCGGCACCTCTGCCGAGACCCCTACGCTCACGGAGGAGGAGCAGGACCGGGTCATCCGGACCTTCGTGGAGGAGAATCAGGACCGCCTGCCGCTCGTCGTCGGCGTCTCCTCCAATAGCACCCTCAAGGTGATCACCCGCCTCACCACGATGGACCTCACCGGCATCGATGCCGCCCTGGTGGTCTGCCCCTTCTACAATAAGCCCTCCCAGGAGGGGCTCTACCGCCACTTCCGCACCATCGCCGAGGCGTCGCCCATCCCGATCATCATCTACAACGTCCCCTCGCGCACCGGGGTGAATATGCTCCCTGAGACCACCATCCGCCTTGCCAACGACTGCCCCGCCATCATCGGCATTAAGGAGGCGAGCGGCATCGTCGGGCAGATCGATCTCGTCCGGCATCGCGCACCAGAGGACTTCTTTGTCCTCTCGGGTGACGACACCATCACCTTCCCCCTGATGACTATGGGCATCGATGGCGTGATCTCCGTGATCGGCAACGCCTACCCCGCCACCTTTGCCGAGATGGTTCACCTGCTCGCTGAGGGGAAGGACAAGGAGGCTCTCCACACCCACCGGCTCCTCAAGGAGACCTTCCGCCTCCTCTTCGTGGACGGCAACCCCTCCGGAGCCAAGGCGCTCCTCAGCCTGATGGGGCTGGCGCCCAACGTCCTCCGACTGCCTCTCGTGCCGGTGTCGGAGAAGACCCTCGCCGCCCTTAAGTCCGAGTACACCTCCGTCAAGGTGGATCCCGCCTTCCGGGACTGATCAGAAATGGTGTCGCACTGACAATTTCGTATCCATAATACAATAACGACTATATGCAATCTACCTCTACGCTTAAGGGCAAACTGATCGTGATGAACTTCCTGGAGTACGCCGTCTGGGGAGCTTGGCTGATCTCCCTCGGCGTCTACCTCGGGACGCTCGACTTCACCGGCGGGCAGATCGGAGCCTTCTTTGCCACCATGGGCATCGCCTCGATCTTTATGCCGACACTGATGGGCATCGTCGCCGATAAGTGGATCCCCGACGAGCGGCTCACCTCGATCTGTCACCTCATCGCCGGAGGGCTGATGATCGCCGCCGCTCAGGTGACTGACTTCACCTCCCTCTACACGCTGATCCTGCTGAGCGTCTGCTTCTACATGCCGACCCTGGGGCTCACCAATGCCACCGCCTACTCGGCACTTAACCGTGCGGGGCTCGACACCGTGAAGCACTTCCCCCCGATCCGCGTCTTCGGCACCGTGGGCTTCATCTGCGCGATGCTGGTGGTGGATAACCTCGGCTTCAAGACCTCTGCGACACAGCTCTACATCTCCGCCGGACTCTCCTTTGCCCTCGCGGCATGGATGTTTGTCTTCCCCTCGAGCCGGATCATCCGTAAGCCGCGGACCGGGGACGAGGGAGTGCTGGAGAAGCTGGGGCTGGAGGCCTTCCGTCTCTTCAAGCGACACGACATGGCGATCTTCTTCCTCTTCTCCGTGCTCCTCGGCATCTGCCTCCAGATCACCAACGCCTTTGCCAACGTCTACATCACCGGCTTCGGTGAGGACCCCGCCTACGCCGGCACCTTCGGCGTGGAGCACTCCGGCACGCTGATCTCCCTCTCGCAGATCTCCGAGGCGCTCTGCATCCTGATGATCCCCTTCTTCCTCAAGCGCTTTGGCATCAAGGCGGTGATGATGATCAGCTTCATGGCGTGGGTGCTGCGCTTCGCCTTCCTCGGCTGGGGCAATCCCGGCGACGGGGTGGCTCTCCTTATCTTCTCGATGATCATCTACGGGGTCGCCTTTGACTTCTTCAATATCAGCGGCTCGCTCTATGTGGACAAGCAGACCTCGCCGGCGCTGCGCTCATCGGCTCAGGGCGTCTTCCTGATGATGACGAATGGGCTCGGCTCCACGATCGGTGCCTATGCGGCGGGCTTTGTGGTTGACCGGGTCGGCTTCCCGGAGAGCTGGTTTATCTTCGCCGGCTACGCGCTCGTCGCCGGGATCCTCTTCTGGCTCCTCTTCCACGACCGCTCGGTCGAGTGACGACACTCGGTCGGATGCACAGGGGTGCCTCCAGCCATCGATCGTCCGACTTGTCCGACAGAGTCCTCTCCTCGCCTTGCGGCAGTGCACCCCGGAGGGGTGCCACCAGACGACGATTTCCCAGCATCCCATCCGGCGGTGCACCCCGACAGGGGTGCTCGCTCCATAGGCATCGGTCATCCGCGAAGCGGTGACCGATGTGTAGCGCCCCACCCCCTCCCCCACGACCCCTTGCGGGTCGCCGAGCAAGCAACCACATCCCGGCGACCCACAAGGGGTCGAGACATATTGCGACTGGCTATACATCGGTCATCGGCAGTTCGTGCCTCGACCGATGCCTATGGAGCGGGCATCCTTGCGGATGCCGGCGTGCTGAGGGAGAACTGGTGAGGGAGTACTGGTGAGGGAGTGCTGGTGAGGGAGTGCTGGTGAGGGAGTGCTGGTGAGGGAGTGCTGGTGAGGGAGTGCTGGTGAGGGAGTGCTGGTGA
>NZ_CAKRLH010000155.1 GCF_934359325.1 uncultured Porphyromonas sp. | reverse complement strand
TATGGAGGACGCACTGGTTCAGTCGGTCCTTCTGGGGGTGCCGATCTTTGTGGACGAGGAGATCCTGCGGAGTATTCGCTCTCAGGTTTCCTTCCACGTAACGGACTCGCCCATGGTAGGACCTACGCCCGACCCGGAGCGCAAGCGGAGCCCCATCGAGCTGATCTCCGACTTCATCCGATCTGGCAGTCGCCCCGAGGAGATGGGAGAGGAGATGCGTAGCAACGTGCAGGTGATGCTACCCCGACAGTGGGCGGAGCTGAGCGAGATCGCGATCGAAACAGAGAATTATGAGTGGGCCTCCTACCTGAGAGATCTGGAGGAGACGCATCCATCCGATAAGGACGAGCAGCCATGAGTGAGGAGACGAAGAAGACCCGGCGGGTAGCCTTTAGCTGCGTCGAGCTGGGACAGATGGAGAATAGTGACTCCAGCATCCACCTGGTGCTGAAGACCGTGTCAGATGAGCCCCTCGAGGAGTATCTGGCGCCGATACCACGCCGGTGTAATAATGAGTATATGGAGGTGATACAAAATCTGGTCTCAGGGAAGATACGGAGTGCGGACTCCTTCCTCAGAGACCTGTTACTCGCCACCGACTGCACGCTCAGCAGACTGGTGATCCGACACGACAGTGGGGACGATGGCGCTCGAGCGGAGATGAAGATGATGACCTCCGATATGGAGATGATCCTCTTCGACGTGCCTATGCATGAGGGTGTCCTCCATGCCATGGTCTCCGGTCTGCCGATCTTTGTGGAGGAGGAGCTCCTGGTCCCATCGGTCCGTCGGGATGGGTGGATGAAGGACGGGGTTATGCAGCGTCGTACGCCGGAGACGGAGTACAATATACTCAGCTATGAACTGAGTAAGGGTCGCCTGCCGGAGGACTACGAGGCGGATCGGCTGGCGGCGTCCCTCGATGCGATCGGGGAGGAGCGTGTGAGTGCGCTTCAGCGTGAGGCTATAGAGACTGAGCGGTACGAGTGGGCTCAGTGGATCAAAGAATATCGAGATAAAGAGTAAGTCAATGAAAGCGAAGTGTCCCTACTGTGACCGTGAGATCAATGTCACCGGCCCCTCGCCAACAGAGAAGGACGGGGTGCGGCAGGTCTGTCCGCTCTGTCGTCATCCGTTCCTCGTCTTCCGGAGCGAGACCCACCGCCTGATGCAGCAGACGCCGGAGATGCTCTCGATCTCTCTCGAGGAGACAGGTAACTGCTACATAGAGGTGGTGGATAGTCAGCTGTCGGACGAGCGTAAGTTTGCGTTACCGCAGGGAAGCGAGCGCTCCTTCGGACGCTTCCAGACCGACTCGGACGTCGATCTTCAGCTGCCGACCTGTGATGCCGATCTGGACCGGTGCCATGCCTACTTTGCGCACGACAAGCGGGGACACCTGACCGTCCGCGATGCCGGCAGCAGCAAGGGGACGTACGTCAATGGCGAAGTGCTGCAGCCTCGCGAGCGGAGACGGCTGGAGGACGGAGATGTAGTAACGATGGGTCATACCTCTGTGATCGTCTCATCGGAGGAGTAAGGGCGTGGAGGCGCTCTGCTTTGCGAAATTTCGGTACCTTTGTGCCACTCAAGAGGTAGACGATCTCCCTCTAATACTATAAGCTACTTCCCTATGGTCCCTGACCCTACACTTCATGAGTATTGCGTGATCCTTGCCGGAGGTACGGGCAGCCGTTTCTGGCCCTACAGCCGTGAGAGTCACCCGAAGCAATTCATTGACTTCCTCGGTACCGGTAAGAGCCTTCTCCAGCTCTCCTATCATAGATATCTGAAGCACTTCCCCCGGGAGCGCCTCCTCGTCGTGAGCAACGTCGACTACCTGCAGCAACTGAGGGATCAGTTGCCGGAGCTGCCGGCGGAGTGTCTCCTGCTGGAGCCGACCCATCGCAATACTGCTCCCGCGATAGCGTATGCCGCTCGCCACATCTACGCCCGTGACCCGGAGGCGGTGATCACGATTGCGCCCTGTGACCACCTGGTGATCGCTCCGGAGGAGTTTGTGGAGCTGGCAGTCAAGGGATGCCGCCTCGCCGACAAGCCGGGTGAGATCGTCACGATAGGCATCCGCCCCACCTACCCGGAGACCAATTACGGCTACATCCAGGCGGTTGCCCGTGATGAGAGAGCCGGAGAGGAGGCGAAGGATCAGCCCTATGAGGTGAAGACCTTTACCGAGAAGCCCAATGCGGAGATGGCTCAGGTGCTGATGGACAGCGGCGAATTCTTCTGGAATTCGGGTCTCTTCATTGCCCGAGCAAAGACCTTCATCGACGAGCTGAAGTGGCACCTCCCGGAGCTTACGGAGCGTCTCTATGCGCGCGAGGACGTATGGGGAACGGATGAGGAGGAGGACTACGTCAGGACTGTCCTCCCCTACAGCCCGAATATCTCCTTCGACTACGCCGTGATGGAGAAGGCGGAGCACGTGACGATGCTCCTCTCCGATGCCGGTTGGGTCGACCTCGGCACCTGGTCGGCGATCCACTCGATGGCAGAGAAGGATGCGCAGGGCAACGCAGTGCTGGGACCTGGGCCCAAGATCTGCAACTCCTGTCGCAATACCCTGGTCGTCTCGGAGGCCCCGGATCGCCTGATCGCCCTTGAGGGGATGGAGGACGTCGTGGTGATAGATCACAAGGATGTGCTCCTGGTCTGCAAGATCAATGATCTGGATAAGATCAAGCAACTCATATTTGATGCCGGCAGCATCGATCGGAAGTTTGTCGAGTGAGTAAGACGGCAGACAAGATCAGCTCGGGAGGTCTCGGGATCCACGAGATGCGCCCCGAGGATCGTCCTCGAGAGAGGGCGGTTCGCGATGGCGTACGCACACTCTCTGACGTGGAGCTGCTGGCGATACTGATCCGCGGAGGGACGAAGAAGCAGAGTGCCATCGAGCTGGCAAAGTCACTCCTCTCCACTTACCACGGTCATCTCGACCTCCTCTACAAGGACTTTATCGACAATATCTACCCGGTCATCACCGGCATGGGGAAGGTAAAGCTCGTCACTATTGCCGCCGCCATGGAGCTCGGCATGCGCGCCACTCGCGAGATCTGCGACCCGAAGTATGGCGTAGAGATGACGCAGGCGAGCAACAGTCTAAAAATCTACGACTACATAGCTGATCGGCTGTCCGGCCTCTCCGAGGAGCAGATGTGGCTCCTCTGCTTCAATAGTCAGAATATAGTGGTCCACAGCGACCGGATCCTCAGTCGCACGGAGCTGCTGGGCGACGATGAGACAAGAGTCAAGCGAATGAGCCGAGCCGTGACCGACAGCCGCGCTGTGGCTGAGGAGGAGGCGCGGCTGAGGGATGCACTACCTCTCCGCCGGGTGATCTCCTCCGGCGGCTATCAGGAGACTTCCGCCGATGTGCGGGTGATCCTCCGTGAGGCGCTCCGCCACAGAGCCCTCGGTATTGCCGTGGTACATAATCACCCGAGCGGTTCGCTCACTCCGAGCGGGGATGACGACCATTTCACCTGGCGGCTCTATGAGGCTTGTCGTGTGGTGGGGGTGACGCTCCTGGATCATCTGATTTACACGGACCGCGGCTACTACAGTTATTTCGATCACGATCGTCTGATCGGCGGGTGATCTCCGGTCTCCGTTACTCCTCTGTCACCTCGGTCAGCAGACCGAGGCTATTCCATCATATATCTACCTTACGACTGTCTCAGACACCACCACCCTGCACCATCGGATACGATGTCTGTGCAAGCCCTGCCGAAGTGACCTGGCTGTCAGCGGGTGGCTGTCGCTTGATCCTTTTACCGGTATTAGTCGGCACTATTACCGGTATTAGTGTCGACTAATACCGACTATAGTTTTCGCTGATACCGGTATTAGTCTGAGGTGAGGTCGGTCAGGGGGCTCTCGTATGTGGGTTTTTGGCTAAATTTATCCCATCATTTAATACAGAATAGACACACACACTTACCATGACTCAACCTCATCC
>NZ_CAKRLH010000154.1 GCF_934359325.1 uncultured Porphyromonas sp. | reverse complement strand
GCTGATATACGAGAAGGACGCGAAGCTGCCGGAGCTGACGACGATGGACGGGAGCAAGTCGGAGGAGATGAAAAAGAGGTTCCTCGACTTCTGGATGAAGCTCCCTGAGATCTACGACACCGCCAAGAGTCTCATGAGAGAGGATGGACTCGCCTACGAGGGGATGATGCTCCGGGAGGCGGCGGAGCAGATCAAGACCGGGAAGCTCAGCCTCACCGATGACGGGATGATCACCGTCTTTGCGGGACTCAATGCTCAGACGCCCGCCATGTACAGGATCCTTGACCACTTCAAGGAGTCCAAAAAGGCAATCTTCTACTGGGACTACTTCACCGACCCGATCCTGAAGTCTCCCGGACTGGCCGGCTCCTTTGTCAGATACAATACCACCAACTACCCCGCTCCGACCGACGAGCCCTACCACATCGACTTTGAGGACCCCGATCAGGCACACGAGCTCCACACCGCACTCATATCGACCGCCTCGGCAGTAGCCCAGACCGGAGCGATCCGTAAGCTGATAGAGAGAAGCAAGCAAGAGGACGGCTGGGATAAGATCAAGAAGTCGCTGACCGGCACCGATGAGAGTACTTCACTCTTCGACCCGGATGAACCACTGAAGACGGCGATCGTCCTACCTGACGAGAATCTCCTGCTGCCTCTGCTGAGCAATATGCCGAAGGGGATCGACAAGATCAATGTCACCATGGGCTACCCCATCAAGGGCATCCCCGTCGCTGCAATGCTGAGCCTGCTGCTTAAGTACTGGAGCAACTACTACACGCGGGGGCAACGGTACCGCCTCACCGAGGTATGCGAGATCCTCCTGCTGACCGCCCTCTCCAAGTTTTTCTCCGATAAGAAGATGGTAGAAGCACGCCGACAGCTGATGGATCAGCTGATCGACGAGAAGAGGTACTTCATCGGCACCGACGACCTACAGGCCCTGATCGAAAAGAACTTCCCCGGTAAAAGCCGCACAAAGGATATACTGCTGACTATTTTCTGCAAAGCAGATACCCTCTGTCAGTCGACCACAGACATGGTCCGCTATCCCGAGGGGGTTGCGCTGACGAAGCAGGTGGATGATCTCCTCGGACTCCTCGTCACGGAGAGCGCATCCACAGAGGAGGAAGAGGATCCCGAGCAGGGTATGATCAAGTACATCCGTCGATACCTCATTAGGCCACAGCTCATCTCTCAGAGGGCCTACTATGAGCGCCACCCCGAGAGCAGCCCGAACCCCTTCTCCTTCCCCGTAGTGGTGGATCTCCTCCGCACCACGATCTCTCAGGCGAGGATCCCCTTCAGCGGCATGCCTCTGGGAGGCGTACAGGTGATGGGGCTATTAGAGACACGTGGGCTTGACTTCGACACTGTCATCATCCCCGATGCAGCTGAGGGCATCCTCCCCACTGCCACCCGGCTCGATACGACCATCCCATTCTCTCTCCGGACAGCGTACGACCTCCCGACGACCGATCTGCAGGAGCAGACAAGAGCCTACAATTTCTTCCGTCTAATGTCGCGTGCCAAACGCGTAGTCTTCCTCTACGACTCACGCACCGGAGACTCTTCCGTGGGAGAGCCGTCACGCTACGTGCAGCTCCTCAGGGACGTCTACCACGTGCCTATGTACGAGGCGGAGGCCTCTTTTCCCCTCACCAGAGCAGAGGCTGGTGGCGACTTCATTGAGGACAAGACGCTGGTCAGCCGGTACAGGGCTAGCGTAAGCGCCAAAACGCCTACACAGAAGGTAAAGCGCCTCTCCGCCTCACGGATGAAGGACTTCCACACCTGCCCGAGACGCTTCTACTACACCGCCATCGAGGGAATCAAGGACGACGAAAACCTGTCCGGTGTCCTCGACAAGAGAGACAGTGGTACCCTCTTCCACACTGCGATGCAATTGCTCTATAAGGAGAGTGAGGGGAAAAAAGATGGTCTCTCACTTAATAGTCTCACTGAAATCCTGAATAGCGATGCAATAATAGACAATGCTGTAGACAAGAGTGCCATGGAGCTCCATCTCGAGACGAAGAAGAGTGACTACAACGACAACCAGCTCGAGATGACGAGGAAACTTGTCCGGCGAATGGTGGAGGCGGACCTTGAGCGGGTCCAGGCAGGCGGCGACATCACCTACGTCGGCGGGGAGATAGAGATAGAGACCACTTATGTGGGAGCAAACTTCAAGCTCGTTATTGACCGCATAGACGTGCAGGGTGACACCATCAATATCATCGACTACAAGACCGGGCGGGACAAGACCGAGTGCGATCTATCTAAGTGGCCTAAAGAGTCGGATAATCTGGGCGAGTGCCTCAAGCAGGCTAAGGAAATCAACGGCGCAGTCATCCAGCTCCTGTACTACTGCGACGTGATACTCACGTCGGGCGAGCTCAACCGGTTCTTGTCAGATAAAAACCTTAACATCCGCCCGATGATCCTCAAGCCCGGTGCGCCCGACATTAATGACGGCATCATCACACTGAAGGTCCCAAAGGAAATAGACCCGAACCCGGTCGTGATCAGCGACTACCGGACAAATGTGGACTCAAGTGTGAAGGAGTACCTGCGAGAGGCGGTGAGACTGGTCATCAGCCCGGACTTCACCTTCGATGTAGACTCGGGTAGCAGCGATGGCTGTAAATACTGCCCCGCCTCCATGCTGTGTGAGAAGTATGTCCAAAAAAAATGGTAAACCTATGACTGAGCTACAAGTCATCATCAATCCCTCCGGCATC
Source organism: uncultured Porphyromonas sp. (assembly GCF_934359325.1). GTDB lineage: Bacteria > Bacteroidota > Bacteroidia > Bacteroidales > Porphyromonadaceae > Porphyromonas_A. The sequence continues at coordinate 1,260 of NZ_CAKRLH010000154.1, read as the reverse complement.
AGCTACGTCGACTCCTACCATCAGCAGCGAGAGCTCTTCGACCAAGCGATTGAGGCAAAGCACCGCGGTGAGGTGCCGAGGCAGTATCTGATCTTTAACGAGCACAAGCCGGTCATCACCCTTGGGCTTAATGCTAAGGAGGAGAGCCTCCTCTACCCCGAGGAGCAGATCCGCCAGGCAGGTATCGACCTCGTCCGGACCAATCGCGGGGGTGACGCCACCTACCACGGTCCGGGGCAGTGGACCGTCTACCCGATCCTCGACCTCGAGCAGTTACACCTCGGCGTCAGGCGCTACGTTGCCGCCCTCGAGGATGTGGCGCTCACCGTGCTGCGTAGATACGGGCTCGCCGGTGAGCTGATGGACGATGCCCCAGGCGTCTGGCTGCATACAGACAGCTATCCCCGCAAGGTCTGCGCCCTCGGTGTGCACGCCAGCCGCTTCGTCACGATGCACGGCATTGCCTTCAACGTCAATACCCATGAGGATGCCTACCACTGGATCAACCCCTGCGGCTTCAGCGACCGCGGTGTCACCAGTATGGCTCGGGAGCTGGGACACGAGATCCCTATGGTGGAGGCGAAGGAGGCGCTGCTGGACGCCTTCCGCGAGGTCTTCTCCTTCGACTAAATAGCAGTGCAAAAGCGCTGAGGTCCCTCCACGATAATGGAGAGACCTCAGTTCTAATAAGGGAGCTTAGTGGGACTTGTGACAGAGACAGTCGTTGCCACGTCCGTGGTGGCAGGTGTCGTCGTGATGGTGTCCACAGCACTCGTCATCGTCTGAGCCGCAGCAGCACCCCCCGTGGAGGAGTTGCTCGAAGCGCTTGAGCTCCTGATCCGTGGCGGGATGAGCCTCCTGCACGTGACCGACGAAGTGAAGCGTCTTGCCGGAGAGCGGGTGATTGAAGTCCATCTTCACCTTATCCTCCGTGATGTCGAGCACCAGCCCATTGACCGTCTGACCGTCAGCGGTACGCATCGGGACATAGCGCCCCACCTGTACAAAGCCGCTATCAAACTTTCCCTCCGGATCTTGGAAGATGGACTTGTCGAGATCCATCAGGAGCTGCTCCTGGATGGGACCATAGGCAGCCTCAGGCTCGAGCGTGAAGTCAAAGGCATCCCCATCATCGAGACCGCTTAGCTCCTTCTCAAAGTCCGGCAGCAGGATCCCGAGACCATGGACATAGTCCATGGGACGATCCTCAGTCGTCTCCTCGACAAAGGTCTCGGAGCCGTCGGGAGCTACCTCGGTGAG
>NZ_CAKRLH010000153.1 GCF_934359325.1 uncultured Porphyromonas sp. | reverse complement strand
CTTCTCCCGGGCGACAATTCTGAGGTAAAGTTTGCCGCCTATTACCCTTACGTGAGCTCAATCTCTGAGAACACGGCTTCCTATATCATCAGCAAGGGAAGCGACCAGCCGGTACTCTTTGCAACGCAGAGTGGCACAGCAGCCAATCCCAAGCTCCCCTTTACCTTCAAGCACAAGCTGGCTCAGGTGAAGATCATCCTCTCCGCTCAGGAGGGTCTCAGCCTCGATGACCTCTCTACCGTGCTCTTCAAGGGCGGTGTGACCGACGTGAAGATGAATGTCCTCACCGGAGAGCTCACCACCGGTACCACGAAGGGCGATATCACCCTGACGAAGGAGGCAAAGGGCACCTACAGCTCTTATGTCGTGCCTCAGGCTGTGGACAACACCTTTGCCTTTGTGATGACACTGGGCGGGAAGAGTTTCACCCTTAGCATGGACAAGGTGAATAAGGCACCGACCAAGCTGGATAGCGGTTTCTCCTACACCTTTAAGGCCAAGCTGACCAAGGACGGCAAGGTGGTCAATCCTGACGGCAGCACCATCGGCGATATCGATGACGGCGGCACAGGAGATGGTGGCGAAGTCACCCCCGACGATCCGTCAGCGAAGGCGCTGCCCTTTGTGAATGACTTTAAGGCTGCCACTTCCCTTGATCCCTTCTCTGCATTCAGCGAGACTGGCGATGAGGCGTGGAGGATCAGCAACGACGGACAGTACAAGAATGGCGCCTCCATGAGTGGTTACAAGGGCGGGGCAAAGGCAAATGTCGACTGGCTCATCACTCCTGCTCTGGACTTCACCGGTGCGACTGCCCCCAAGCTCTTCCTTAATCACACCATCGGTCATGCCGGTAACGTGGAGGAGGAGCAGCAGGTACTGATCTCAAAGGACTATGTCTCCGGTGATCCCACCAAGGCGACCTGGACCAAGCTAACGATCACCTACCCCGGCAAGCCTGCCGAGGGGAAGAACTTCAGCACCACCGACTCTGAGACGGATCTCTCCGCCTACGCCGGCGAGAAGAACATCCACATCGCTCTCAAGTACACCAGCACCGATGAGGCTTCTGCTCAGTGGCAGATCGGAAAGTTTGAAGTGAAAGAAACGGGAAGTACTGAGCCCGGTACTGAGGAGCCCGGTACTGAAGAGCCCGGAACAGATCCGGAGCAGCCTACCACCGGCAACCTCCTCTTCCCCGGAGCCGACTTCGAGGACTGGACCGCCTTTACCGGCAAGCTCAATAACTTCGGACTGAAGAACTACGCCACCCAGGCTGACGATCCGGATCAGGGTAAGGTACTCCACATCAATGGCACACCGCAGAAGAATGACTACATCTTTACGGTACAAAATGTGGAGGTCAAGGCGGCTAACCCCATGAAGATCACCTTTAAGCTGAAAGGAGAGTGCGCAGGCAAGAGTATCTCCATTAACGTTTATGACAAGAGTGGTACCTATGCCAAGTACAACTTGGGAGATATAACTACCGATGCAACGATCGGTGTAGCCGACTCTAATCAGTACGGTGGCTCCATCAATACAAACGGCAAGTGGATCACGATCACGCTTGATCTGACCGGAGTCGAAGTCAATACCTCGGGCAGTGGCAGCCTTTTTGCCCTTAAGGTGGGCAAGGAAGTAGCCTGGGACGTTATGGTCGATGACTTCAAGATCGAGTAAGTAGACCTTATACCATACGACAAAGCGGTCGACAGCCTCTTGTGGCTGCCGACCGCTTTTGCTTTTACCCCCTATGCCCTACTCTTGCTCTCGCAATTTCTCCAAGTCAAGGAGCTGCCCCTCGTGAGCGAGGAGGGAGCGGGGGAAGACCTCCTTCGCCTCCGCAAGGAGGATCGACTCCTCCGTCTCGGGCGTGTAGCGGGAGGAGAAGTGACCGAGGAGGAGATGTCCCGCTCCGGCAAGTCTTGCCACCTCGGCCGCCTGACGGGGGGTGGAGTGACCGCGCTGCTTGGCGAGTTCGCTCCACTCCTCTCCGAGGGTCGCCTCATGGTAGAGCAGGTCGACCCCGCGGACATAGTCCGCCGTCGCTTCCCGGTAGATCGTGTCGGAGCAGTAGGCATAGCTGAGCGGGCGTCGACTCGGTGTGGTGACAGAGGCAGCCGGGACGATCGACCCATCCTCCCTGACGTAGTCACGCCCCTGCTTGAGGCTACCGAAGTAGGCCATTGGGACCCCGGCCCGATCGGCCGCCTCCCGGTCGAGGTGTGGCAGCAGTGGCGCCTCGTCAAAGCGGTAGCCGACACAGGGGACGCGGTGCTTGAGCGGAAAGCACGAGACTGTCACCGACCGATCCTCGTAGATCACCGTCCGACCGGTGGGCGCACACTCGTGCACCTCGATCTCTGCATACCGCTCCTCCCCCTTCTCTCCAGTGAAGTAGCGGACGACCCGATCGACAAAGTCTGCCGTACCTACCGGTCCGTAGATATGGATCGGGTGATCAAAGCTCATCAGCGACATCGTACTGATCAGCCCTGGCAACCCGAGGCAGTGATCGCCGTGCAGGTGGGTGATAAAGATGCGGTGCAGGCTCGCTATCGGCACGCCATAGCGCATCATCTGGAGCTGAGTCCCCTCTGCACAGTCGATGAGGAAGGCCTTATTGCCTCTCAGTCGCACCACTTGTGCGGAGGGGTTGTGACCAAGGGAGGGCTTGGCTGCACCACAGCCCAGCACCTGGACATACATCCCGACGCCGATCTCCGGTCTACTCATTATCGTCGGAGGCAATGCCGTAGGTCTCCCCCACTCGGTCCCTTAAGGCGGTGAGTCGCTCGCGGACTTTCATCAGACGCTCCCTCACCTCAAGGTCGACATCTAAGTCAGGGTGATCCAGCTGCTCCGCAGCAGCCTGCAGGGTCATCCCCCGCACCTCGACTAAGTAGTAGATCCGCTCGATCAGCTTCAGGTCATCGATGGAGTAGCGACGAGAGCCGCTTGGCATCCGTCGCGGAGAGAGCGAGGTCCCCTTCTCCCAATACCGCAGGACATGCTCCCCGACTCCGAAGAATGCAGCCGTCTCCTTGATCGTGTATAGCCTGCGCGGCAGGCTATCTATGTTTTTCCTCTGTCCGGTCCTCTCTTTTCTCATAGTCTCTTACTTCAGGGGGAGAAGGTCTAAGCGGTGGGTGTAGGTAAGATAGCCGGTGCCGATGGGATCAGCGTAGACAAAGAGGACACCGAGCTGAGGCTGTCCCTCAAGAATCTCCTTCGCTCGCTCCAGTCCAACTGCCATAAAGGCGGTCGCCCAGGCATCAGCCTCCATGGTCGTCGGGGCAACGACCGTAGCCTCGAGGATGTCACTATGGGCGGGTCGTCCCGTGACGGCGTTGACGGTGTGGGCGACCTTCTTCCCCTCGATGACCTTATAGTTGCGGTAGTCTCCGCTGGTGGCGACCCCCATTTTCTCACACATCTCGATCTTACCGAGGAGTTCATTGACCGTGGAGGTATTGTCCTCGATCGGTTTATTGATCCCGAGGCTCCAGCACTCGCCCCGAGGATTGCGCCCATGGCAGGTCACCTCACCACCGATCTCGACCATATAGTCCTCCACCCCGTAGTGCTCCAGCGTCCGAGCGACGAGGTCGACGACATACCCCTTGGAGAGCGAAGCAAGCCCCATGGAGAGCCGAGGGTCGTCCTTGGTGATCCGATGGGCAAGGGTGTCGATGCGAAGGTGTCGGTACCCGACAAACCGGAGCACCGAGTCGACCTGCTCGTCAGTCGCCAGCCGGGTCACCCCCTTCTTGGTTCCGAAGCCCCAAATATCGAAGAGCGGACCACCGGTGACATCATAGACGCCATCCGTTGCCTCGCTCACGATCATCGCCTGCCGCAGTACCTCCTCCAGCATAGGATCGGTTCGGTCGCTGGTATTGGCATTGATCCGGGAGACGACGGAGGTGGGATCAAAGTTATTGAGTACCGCATTGAAGGCATCCATCGTCGAGTCTATCTGCTCAGCCAGGGGCTCTTCGGCACGATAGGTCACGGTGTAGTAGGT
>NZ_CAKRLH010000152.1 GCF_934359325.1 uncultured Porphyromonas sp. | reverse complement strand
TTCCTCTACGATGAGGGGATGCTCAAGGGGTACAAGTCCTCCATCCCCGTCATCTGTATCGGCAACGTCGCTGTCGGGGGGACAGGCAAGACGCCGCATGTGGAGCGGGTGATCCGGATGCTTCGCGACGAGTATCGGATCGCCGTGCTGACTCGGGGCTATGGTCGGTCGGTCAAGGGGCCTATGGTGGTCTCGACTACCGACGATGCCGCAAGGGTGGGGGACGAACCGCTTCAGATTAAGCGGAAGTTCCCCGAGGTGATCGTCTATGTCGATGGTGATCGGAAGCGAGCGCTGCAGACCCTGGAGCTGATGCCGGAGGAGTTGCGTCCCGACGTGGTGGTGATGGATGACGGATTTCAGCACCGGGCGGTGATCCCCGCCTACAGCATCGTCCTCACCGCCTACGACCGTCCCTTCACGCGCGACAGCTTCATGCCTTACGGTACGCTTCGCGACGATCCCTCCTCAGCGGATCGGGCGGAGTCGATCATCGTCACCCACACACCGGACGACTGCAAGCCGATCGACCTGAGGATGATGATGGGCGAACTTCCGCTTAAGGACTATCAGGATGTCTACTTCAGCCGTCCCGTCTATGGCGTGGCGACTCCTCTCTTTGACACCGATCAGCCTGCACCGCTCCCGACTAGCGAGTCACGTGTCTCCGCCGTCGCCGGCATTGCCGACCCGGAGCACTTCTTCGACAAGGTACGAGAGCTCTATCCCGAGACGGAGGAGTTGATCGTCTACGACGACCACCACAGCTATGACGAGGATGACCTGGAGGAGCTCCGGGAGCTGATCCGGGAGCCGGACTCTTTCATCATCACCACGGAGAAGGATGGGATGCGGCTCCTGAGCCACGCCGACAGCCTTACGTCCGAGGAGCGCAGCCGGATCCTCTACCTCCCGATCGAGATAAGTCTGTCGCCGAAGCAGGAGCGGCGGTTCCTGGAGCGTCTGCACCGGGCGATCAAGAATAACGGGCTCCACCTCTGACCCCACTATTATCCCATTTACCCATGTCTACGACCATTCGGATAGTGAATAAGAGCGGACACCCGCTCCCCACCCATGCCACAGCCGGTTCTGCCGGACTTGACCTCCGTGCCGCTCTCGAGGAGCCGGTGACGTTGGAGCCACTCGATCGCGCGCTGATCCCGACCGGACTTTACTTCGCCATCCCGGCGGGGTACGAGGTGCAGATACGCCCCCGCAGCGGACTCGCGATGAAGCACGGCATTACGGTGCTCAATACCCCCGGCACCATCGACAGCGACTACCGTGGAGAGATCCGCGTGGCGCTGATCAACCTCTCCCGTGAGCCCTTTACCATAGAGCCGGGAGAGCGGATCTGCCAGATGGTCCTCGCGCGCTATGAGCAGGTGGAGTGGGTCGAGACCGAGCAGCTGGACGATACTGACAGGGGCGAGGGCGGCTTCGGTCACACCGGTCGCAAGTGACAGCGTAGGAGATAGTCGGGCGGTCTGGTATCCTTTTTGCATACCCAAGGATGCCGACCGCCCCTCCTGTGTGCGGTCCCATAGGAGACAATTGTATTATATCGAGATATGAAGGAGAATAAAAAGCATAAGAAGGATGACCACCGGGAGGATCCCGTGGAGCAGGTAGAGCAGCAGGAGACCCCTACAACCGACGAGGAAGCGGCTGCTCCGGAGCCCAAGGGAGAGGAGGAGTCCAAGGTGGAAGACCTGCTCGACAAGTACGCCGAGCTGCAGGACAGCTATCTGCGACTGAGGGCAGAGTTTGACAACTACAAGAAGCGCACCCTCCGCGAGAAGTCCGACCTGATGAAGTATGGCGCGGAGCGCACCGTGGTGACGATGCTCGACGTGCTGGACGACTTTGATCGCGCCGTTGAGAGCATGGACCAGGCGACAGATGTTGATGCGGTGCGAGAGGGTGTCCTGCTGGTGAGGGATAAGTTTATCAGCGCCCTCCGCTCCGAGGGCGTGCATGAGATGGAGGTACAGGGCGTCGACTTTGACCCCGAGCTGCATGAGGCTGTCGCCATGAGCGACGGCACGGAGGAGCAGAAGGGGAAGATCATCGACTGCGTCCTCAAGGGCTACGTGCTCAATGACAAGGTGATCCGCCATCCTAAAGTGGTGGTCGGCAAGTAAGAGATATGGCGACGAAGAGAGACTACTACGAGATACTGGGGCTCACCAAGGAGGCCTCAGCCGATGAAATCAAGAAGGCCTACCGGAAGACTGCCCTCAAGTACCACCCGGACCGCAATCCGGGCGACAAGAGTGCGGAGGAGAAGTTTAAGGAGGCCGCCGAGGCGTATAGTGTCCTAAGCGATCCGGAGAAGCGTCAACGGTATGACCAGTTTGGTCACGCCGGTGTGGACGGTGCCGCCGGTGCGGGAGGCTTCGGTGGCGGAGGCATGTCGATGGAGGACATCTTCAGCCAGTTTGGCGATCTCTTCGGAGGCTTTGGCGGTTTTGGTGGCTTCGGAGGCTTTGGCGGAGGCGGCGGCAGCTACAGCCGTCAGATGCGCGGATCTGACCTGCGCATAAGGGTCCACCTCACTCTGGACGAGGTGCTCAAGGGGACGACGAAGAAGCTTAAGATCAAGAAGCAGGTCCCCTGCGAGCACTGCCACGGCTCCGGCGCGGAGAGCCCGAGCGACGTAGTCACCTGCCCCACCTGCCAGGGATCGGGTACGGTGATCCGCACTCAGGAGTCCTTCTTCGGACAGATGCAGACTCAGAGCGTCTGTCCCACCTGCCACGGCACCGGTAAGGAGATCCGGAAGAAGTGCTCCCACTGCTCCGGTCAGGGGGTAAAGTCGGGCGAAGAGGTGCAGGAGATCCGCGTCCCCGCCGGCGTCGAGGATGGCATGCAGATGCGCGTCCGTGGCGGTGGTAATGCGGGTCCCAATGATGGCGTGAGCGGCGACCTGATCGTCGAGTTTGCCGTCCGCTCCGATGAGCGCTTTGTGCGCCACGGCAGTGACCTGCTCTACAGCCTCCTCCTGCCGATCGACGAGGCGATCCTCGGTGGCAAGGTGATCGTGCCGACCCTCGAGGGGGACGTCAAGGTGACGATCAAGCCGGGGACACAGCCGGGTGAGATCCTACGACTGCGCAATAAGGGACTACCCTCTGTCGATGACGCCCGGAGGGGAGACGAACTGATCTCCATCCAGGTCCACATCCCCTCACGGCTCAGTGGCGACGACCGCAAGCTGGTCGAGCAGATGGCGACACGGTCGGCATTTCACCCCACGGAAGCGGACCGCAAGGCGCACGCCTCCAAGCAGCGTAGCCGGATGGAGCTGTAAGGAAGCCCAGTCGCCGGGCGACTTATAGTGTTAGAGCAGCTCTCGCTGCACGTAGAACGAAAAAAGGCGGGCACCCTCCACACCGGAGGATGCCCGCCTTTTTCTTTTATCCTAATAGTGGACTTACTTCTCGATCGCTGCGATGCCGGGAAGCGTCTTGCCCTCGATAGCCTCGATGAGTGCGCCGCCACCGGTGGAGACGTAGCTCACCTCGTCAGCGAGGTGGTACTTATTGATCGCCGCTACGGAGTCGCCACCGCCTACCAGCGAGTAGGCACCGCCCTTGGTCGCCTCAGCAACCGCCTTGGCAACCGCCTCGGTACCCTTGCCAAACATATCGAACTCGAAGACCCCTGCAGGACCATTCCAGAGGATTGTCTTAGACTGGAGGATCACCTCACGGAAGAGCTTGATAGTATCAGGACCGATGTCCAGACCCTCGCGATCATCGGGGATGTCGTTGCAGGGTACGACCTTGCTGTCAGCATCGGGAGCGAAGTCTGTGGCTGCGACGCAGTCGGTGCCGAGTACGAGACGGACCCCATTCTTCTTTGCCGTCTCCTCGATCTCGCGCGCCACATCGAGCTTGTCCTCCTCTAAGAGCGACTTGCCGACGTTGCCGCCACGAGACTTCATAAAGGTATAGGTCATGCCGCCCGTGAGGATCAGGTTGTCCACCTTGCCGAGGAGGTTCATGATCACGTCGATCTTCGTGGAGACCTTGGAGCC
>NZ_CAKRLH010000151.1 GCF_934359325.1 uncultured Porphyromonas sp. | reverse complement strand
GGGATGATCTCACCGACCAAGAGGATGACGAAGGTGATCACCACCACCTGTAGTATGAAGCCCAGTGTCTGTGCGTGGGAGAAGTCCAGTGTCTGATTGACCACAGAGTCGCTGAGCATAACGATCGCCGTATTGACGAAGTTATTGGAGATCAGTATCGTGCTCAGCATGTTTTCGCTGTGCTCGAGTAGATAGATCACCTTCTTATCCTTCTCGTCCTTAGAGCCCTTGAGCTCCTCCAGGTCTGACGGGGTGAGGGCGAAGTAGGCTACCTCAGAGGAGGAGCAGAAGCCGCTGTAGAAGAGGCACACTGCGATCAGGATAAGGGTGATAACAAGTGTCAGGATCCCCTCAGGATCCAGCTGTACGAGACCTACTCCCTGGAGTAGTCCGCTACTGATGTATTCGATTCCTTCCAAAGATCAATGCTGTCTATCCGTAGGTCGTGTCTCAGAATGGCAGGCTCGACTCCGCATCCTTGCTGAGCGTCTCCTTATAGTCCCGGTAGGGCGACTTCACCTCTTCCTCGTAGGGGGACGACGTCCCGGGCTGAGGCTTGGAGATAAGTGCCACTCGGTCGGCGATGATCGTCGCCTTGCGGCTGTACCGATCCTCTCCGCTGCGGTACTTCTTGTAGGTCAGCCTGCCTGTTACCCGCACCTTGTATCCCTTGCGTACATTGGCCTCAACATAGTGTGCCGAATCCCGGTAGCAGACGACCTCGTGCCAGTCTGTCACCGTACCCCCGGGACTGTCAGGGAGGAGGCTGTCCGTCGCCACGCTGAAGGAGGCCATGCAGGTCCTCTCGTCTAAGTAGCGGATCAGCGGATCATGCCCCACGTTGCCTAGGAGCTCTACCCGGCAGTATGTCCCACTCTCCTCCATAACTCACGATCGAAGGAGAGTGATCAGCTCCTCCGGGGTGTAGCTCTTTTGGTCGCCGGACTCCATATCCTTGACGCTGATGGTGTGCTGAGCGATCTCGTCATCGCCGACGAAGGCGACATAGGGGATCGAGAGTGCATTGGCGTAGGACATTTGCTTCTTCATCTTCGCATCGTCCGGGTAGACCTCCGCCGTGATCCCCTCACGACGCAGATCGCTCAGGAGGGGAAGGATGTAGTCCAGCGCTTTCTCCCCGAAGTTGATAAAGAGCAGCTGCGTCCCCGAGTGGGTCGACTCCGGATAGAGATCCAGTGCCTCCAGTACGTCGAAGATCCGCTCTGCACCGAAGGAGATCCCCACGCCGCTCATGCCACTCTGCCCGAAGACACCTGTGAGATTGTCATACCGACCTCCACCGGTGATGCTCCCCATCGGCGTGTCGAGCGCTTTCACCTCGAAGATGGTCCCTGTGTAGTAGTCCAGACCGCGTGCCAGGGAGAGGTCCAGACGAACCTCATTCTGCAGGTTGCAGCAACGCAGCTTGTCAAGGATGTAGGTCAGCTCCTCCACTCCCTTGCGTCCCACTTCGCTCTCTCCGAAGAGGTCAGCGAGCTTCTCCAGCTTCTCCTCATTGCTTCCCGAGAGGCCGAGGATCGGCTTCAGGCGGCTGATCGCCTCCTCGCCGATGCCCTTGCTTCGCAGCTCCTCCTCGACGCCGTCCCAGCCGATCTTGTCCAGCTTGTCGATCGAGACGGTCAGGTCGATGATGTTCTCTATGCCGAGCTGCTCGCTGAGAGCGGTGAGGAGTTTCCTGTTATTAAGGAGGATCACGACACGGACCCCCAGCTTCGTGAAGACGGTGTCGATGATCTGCGTCAGCTCCACCTCATGGAGTAGGGAGTCGGATCCGATCACATCGGCATCGCACTGGTAAAACTCCCGATATCTACCCTTCTGGGGACGATCCGCACGCCATACCGGCTGTATCTGATACCGCTTGAAGGGGAGGGTGATCTCATTGCGGTGCTGCACCACATACCGAGCAAAGGGTACTGTTAGGTCGTACCGCAGTCCACGGTCGCAGGCTCGGGAGGCAAAGTCGATCGGATCAATCGTTAGCAACTCCTGACGGTCGAAGTCCTTGAGGCTGTCGCCCGAATTGAGGATCCGGAAGATCAACCGATCCCCCTCATCGCCATACTTGCCGAGGAGGGTGGAGAGATTCTCCATCGCCGGCGTCTGTATCTCGCGGTAACCGTAGAGTCGGTAGGTGCTGATGATGGTGTCGAGTATGTAATTGCGCTTCGCCATCTCCTCGGGGGAGAAGTCACGAGTGCCCTTGGGTATGCTTGGTTTCTGAGCCATAAGTCTGATTGCTACAGAGAGATGAGGTTAGTACGTATTATAGGAGCGGATCTTGTCCATCTTCTTCCTGGTCTTGGGTCGCATCGGATCGTCGGAGTAGCCGAGCGATACCACCAGCTGGACTGTCTTCTCCCGCGGTATGCGGAGGAGATCCCGGATCTTCTTGTCGTCGAGCCAGCCTATGACGCAGGTGTCCAGCCCCTCGCTGCGCGCTGCCAGTGTGAGGTAGCCCACAGCGATGCCGATGTCGATCCGGGAGAAGTGCTGCTTCTTGAGGAGATTGCCCACCTTCGCAGCCACATTAGCCGACTCCTCGACCACGACGATGAGTGCCGGCGCCTCCTTGGCAAAGGTGTTCATCGACGGGAGTAGGGGAGACGTGAGACACTTGGCGACAGCGACCTTAAGCTCCGGATCATCAACGACGATGAAGTGCCAGGGCTGCGAATTGGTGGCGGAGGGTGCCAGATGAGTCAGCTCAAGGATCCGCTCGATCGCCTCCCGAGGGACCGGCTTATCGAGATACTTGCGAGTGCTCTGGCGCGACTGGATCAGCTCGCTGAGAGGGTTGCTGTCAGGGTCCATGGGAGGGCGTTACTGGCGGTAGGTAATGAGCTTGGCGAGGTACTTGCCGATGATGTCAAACTCGAGATTGACCCGCTTCCCCTCCGACAGATCCCCAAAGTTGGTGATCTCCTTAGTGTAGGGGATGATGGCGACCTTGAAGGTGTCTCTCTCGGAGTCCACGACGGTGAGGCTGACGCCATTGATGCAGACGGAGCCCTTCTCCACAGTAGTGTAGCCGCGAGCAGCCATCTCATCGGGGACGCTGTAGCGGAAGGTGTAGTAGGTGCTTCCTCCCACATCCTCCAGCCCGATGCACTCGGCAGTGGTGTCGACATGCCCCTGGACAATATGCCCGTCGAGGCGACCATCGCTCCTCATGCTCCGCTCCACATTGACCCGATCGCCAGGTCGGAGGTCGCCGAGGTTGGACCGCTGCAGGGTCTCCTGCACTGCGGTGACGGTGTAGCTCTTCTCCTCGGGATGGACCGAGACAACCGTCAGGCAGACTCCATTGTGAGCCACGCTCTGGTCTATCGCCAGCTCGTCCCAGAAGGGGACGGTCAGGGTGATGTCCACGTTGGTACTATCGTGAGGATGATCCATACGGAGCACCCGTGCCGTTGTCTCGACTATTCCGGAAAACATATAGAGAATTACTTACTTACTGATATCGTCAGTGCAAATTTACCCAAAAGGCATTACCTGCCCAATTATCTCTCCCCGATCCACTCCGTCATGAGCTCCAGTGCCTCAGTCGAGAAGCCCGGCTCGAGGTGCATATACTCGCCCGGGAGACCGGTGGTGCAGGGGAGGAAAAGGTGATTGAGCCCCTCGAGTTCCTCCGTCCTCACACTCTGCGACGCTGTAGCCAGGCGCTTGATCGCACCAAGGTTAGTCGAGGCCTCCACCTGCATATCCTTGCTCCCGTTCAGAGCCATTATCGGGCAGGTGATCCGTGGAAGGAGGGCGGCGGGATCGCTTCTGAGGAACTCCTTATAATAAGGTGTGGAAGTGGCGTCAAGCATCGAGCTGAAGTACTTGTCGCTGAGTATCATTGCACTCGTCGCGGTGCGCTGCTCCTCACGGACCAGTGGCAGCACTCTCTCGAAGTAGCCCCGCATCAGCGTAGAGTCCTCTGCTCGGGTGGTGGAGTGGTAGGCGAGATCCTGGAAGGTCTCGCTCGTAATCCTGCCGAAGTCCTCCTTCGCCTCGGGGCGGATCAGACTTGCCATCATCACTACATTCTGGTACGTGATGATCTCCACACCTGAGGT
>NZ_CAKRLH010000150.1 GCF_934359325.1 uncultured Porphyromonas sp. | reverse complement strand
GATACGCATCTCATCGATCTTCTTCTGCCGGAAGAGCGTGATGATCGTGTAGATGAATGTGGAGAGCACCAGGAGGGAAAAGATCACCGAGGGGATCAAGAAGCCGATGGTGGAGGAGATAAAGCGTGCCTGTCCGGGGAAGTAGACCCTCAGGTAGTGGAGTCGAGAGGGCGGGTCGTTGGTCAGAAGCGCCTGGGTGTAGATCTTATCGGGCTGATCGGCGGGGAGGCTGCCATTGGAGAAGGAGATCGTACCACGGCTGTCCACCACTTCGTAGCGGAAGGGGATCGTGATGCCATACTTGTCGAGCGACGCCAGGAGGTACTCCTCCAGGTGCTGCCCGTCGATACGGTCGTAGATCGGGCGATACTGTGCCTTGCGGAGTCCCTCGAGTGCCACTTGCAGTAGGATCCGCTGTGTCACGCTGTCCGGCTCCGAGAAGTGGCTCCTCAGCATCCGCTCCGCCTCGCGGAAGCGATCCCCGGGAGAGACAAAGTCGTACGACTTCTTGGGTGGCTGTGGTAGCTGCTCCAGCTTGTAGTCCGGCAGTCCCTGTCCCGTCGTGCCGAGGTCAAAGGGGGACTTGCTCCCCTCCGTCGGGCGGATCAGGAAGTCACGCACCACATAGCCCGGCAGTCCGAGGTCCACACGGATGATGTCGATCATCTCGTCTCGCTCCAAGTCATGATTGGTCTCGAAGAGTGCCTGCCTGACTGAGTTGTCAAACTGGTATCTCCTGGACTGGTAGGTCGCATCAATGTACTTGACCTGCATAAAGAGCAGGCCAACAAAGGCGACCACCATCACCACCACGATGAGCCAGAGTGTAGACTTCTTCATATCGCACCAAAGGTAGCGAATTTCCCCACTCCATTAACATAACAGGGGTTAATATTACACCCTTGAAATGTTAAATCACTCCCTGAAGTGTGTGCTTATGACTCTCTAAGCGCTTGGTTATCCCTCTCATGTGGACATAAAGAGACCTGGGCCCTAAAGGGAATGGCACCCTTGAGTCGCATTACAATGGTAGATCCGGTGGGAGGGATCAGTAGCGACGATCGCCCTGTCTCATGCCACCGAGTGCGCCTCCGGGCATCTGTCCGCCGAAGGGATTGCCACCGGGCTGGTCTCCGCCTCCCTCTCGGCGGCGACGAAGCTCCTCCTCGCGCTCCTTGTTGCGGTCCTTGCGCTTCTCCTCATTGAACTTTGTCCGGATCATCGTCCGGGGCTTCTGCGACAGGAGGGGCGTCAGAAGGGGGTAGAAGTTCTCCTTCACCTCCCAGTTCTTCATCAGCTCAAAGACCTTGGGCGCGTAGTAGACTGCCTCCGGCTGTATGGCAGCATCGTAGTCGCCCGGATCCCAGCGGTGGTTGCCATTCCGGTCGTAGATGATCCGGAGGCCGTACTTGCCCGGGTCGAGGTCGGGGAAGAAGAGTTCGCCTGCCTTGCTGTAGGAGGTCCAGACAAGTTTATCATCCGGCGTCAGGAGTTCGCCGATGATCGAGTCGGGCAGGTCGTGGATGGTGACGCGGAGGGAGGAGAATTCGCTTTTCTCCTTAACCTTAAACGCATCGACCACTGTCTTGTCGAGCCGGTGGCCATAGATGTCGGCTATCTCGGCGCTGTCGACGTGGAGCTCATACTGCCCGCCATAGCTGAGTCGGGCGCGGATCAGCCCGGAGGTGACACTTCCGTCAAAGAAGGCGATGGTATCGATCCGCATCGGCTGGAGGATCGAGTCCTTGGCGTCGTAGAGAGCAAAGGCGCGAAGCATCGAGGTATCGATCGGGAGGGTGGAGGTGAAGAGGATCGAGTCGGAGATGCCGCCCTTGCCCTTATGCTCGATCTTAATGGAGAGGGGACTCTCAACTGCCGGCGCAGTAGTGGTGGAGTCACTCTCGGCTCTCTTCTCCTTCTTCTTATCCAGCTTGGGGGCCTTGTAGGGAATGCGGAGGGTGTCGCTCTTGTAGGCGGGGAGACCGAGACTGTCTACGGAGAGGTAGGTGAGCGCAAAAGTGCTGTGGGCGCTCCAGGTGGTGTCGGTGAAGAAGAAGTCGACGATGCCCTCCTTGGTCTTATCCAGAACGTAAGGGGGCGGTAAGGTGTCGGAGGGCAGAGCGAGCGAGTCGACACGGGCGAGCTTGATGGCGCTGTCGGGGAGCTCGTTGAAAGTGAGCCTGAGCTGGTATGGGGCGGGTCGCTCACGCTTCTTGATAAATCGCTTGGGGTCCCTCGGCTCGTAGTAGAGCAGGACGAGGTCGTCGGGGTAGTAGTGGGTGAAGGGGACCTGCTTGATGGTGTCAATGGTGAGCGAATCGACCCAGAGGGTGTCGGGGCGGATGTCAGGCTTGCAGGTGGTGAGGACGGCACTATCGAGCCAGGCGACGCCCTCCGTACCGACCATATCGTTGCGGTAGTTGCCGTCGCTCTCCTTCAGGGCATAGACGTGGTAGCGTCCCTCACGGACGTTGCGGATCACAAACTTCGCCTTATCCGAGGTGCGACTGGTGCGGAGGAACGTGGTGTCGTGGAAGGCACTTCGCGCAGCAGTGTCCGGATGAAGTCCGACGAGGAGCCCCTGCATCGGCTCGTGGGTCCGGGCATTAATCACTGTCCCGGCGATCTCCATGGTGTCGATGCGCTCTCCGGTGCTGAAAGCAAAGGAGAAGTTCTCCATCGGGTTGCCCTCGTTATTATCTACGATCGCATCGGTGAAGTCGATTGTGTAGGTGGTATTGGGGATCAGGGTGTCCTTTAGACTAACCACTACCCGCTTGCCGTAGGAGATGATCTCCGGCTGCTGGAGCTGGGGCGGGGAGACGATGATCTTCTTGAGCGGATCCTTGACGGTGACAAACTCGTCAAACCACAGCGTCACCTTGCGCGATGAGACGTTGAGTTCCTTCTCCGCCGGATGACTTCGGACAAGCTTGGGGGGCTGATCGTCATATGGTCCCCCGTCAGGCGCTACCCTATTGGCGCACCCATATATCATGGCAATCATTCCGCCTATCAGGAGAGAGAGGTGGAGCCAAGGAGATCGACGTCGATTCTTCATCATAAGTTCATCTGGCTTGCCTGCAAAGGTCGCTAAAAAAGTGGGGATAACTCCGTGCCGTAACCATTACTTCGTCCAAAATCTCCACACATGTCTCGTCGAGAATGGTGGCAAGCACACCGAAGGCCATCGCTAATCGGTGGTCACCTCTATGGTTGAGCGTCACATGCTCCGGCTCTGTTTCACGTGGAACCCCGGTATAGGTAAAGCCGTTTGGCGTGACATTGATGAATGCATCAGATGACCAGCCGAGATCATACGATATAGAGAGCGAAGCACCCAGGCGATCCGACTCCTTGTAGGCAAGCGAGGATAAACCGGTAAATGTGGTCGGAACTCCTAGTCCTATAATTGTGGCAAAGAGAGCAGGGAAGAGATCCGGATTCTGTGACAAGTCAAAGAAAAGCGGCTCGGCTGGAGATGACTCACGACGATGCGAAACTCGCATGACCGCATCGAATACCAAGAAAGAGCTAAAAAAGCGAAATAATCGAGCATCCGGATGTGGAGAATCAGGATTTAGGCCATTTAAAGTCAGGTTTTGGATCTCGGGATGGAGCGTTTGCAACTCGAGCCAGTAGGAAGCAGAAGTGTAGTCGGCGGGGAGTTGAAAAACATAAGATTTAGACTCAGCCAAACCTGACTGCTCATGAGGTTCAAACCTAATTCGAGCCGCTTCCCAAGTGAGATCCACACCTATCTGACGTAGATACTCGATAGTCAGGTCGATGTACCTAGAGCTTGGGTCTGATTGCTGTCTCCGGATAGCCAGAGGGTAGTTTCCAGCAATCGAAAAATAGATTATCGCAGAGATAAACTGACTTGACTCCCACGCTCTTGCGTCCACTTCCGTTTCACGTGGAACGATAAGATGACTGGAATCAACAATCCATTTCTCGTTTATACACTCCACGGAGACGCCGAAGCGAAGCAGATAGTCAAGGAGCGGTCGGATCGGGCGACGGAGAAGCTGATGATCAGTAAGACGAAAGCAAACCCTACGGCCCTCGGCTGCTGCCAGTGCGACAAGGAAGCGCGCTACACTTGCAG
>NZ_CAKRLH010000149.1 GCF_934359325.1 uncultured Porphyromonas sp. | reverse complement strand
CTGGAAGTCCACCCCGAGTGTGCGGGCGCTGTCCATATTCTTATACATCCGCACGCGCGCCGGGTCGTAGGTGAGGAGCAGCTCCGACGGCGCCTCAGAGCGCGGCACGGTGACGAGGGTGATCATATTGCGGAGCCAATTGGCATACCCTGTGACGTGGAGGGAGAGGGGTCCCTCCCGATACTCGATGTCCCCCGACAGGTAGCGGCTCGACTGGGCATCCAGCCCCTCGTTGCCGAGGTAGAGTGCCAGCATCCCCATCTGGCGGACGTAGCGGTAGTGGAGCTGCTTATTGGAGGGCGTCTTGAAGCCCTCCGAGTAGGTCCCGCGGAGATTGACCGGTCCCACCTTATACCTGAGGGAGAGCTTCGGTGAGAGCTTTAGCCCAAAGGCGGGATGGTAGGTGAGTCGTGCGCCGGCGGTGACATTGAGCCGATCGACGGGATCCCACTCGTCCTGCAGATAGAGCCCGAGGAGATAGTCCTGTACCCGATCACGATCGAGACGGAAAGGGGCGATGAGCCAATTGTACTGCAGGTCCAGTCCGGTGCTGAGGCGATGGTGTGCCGGCAGCTCGAGGACTCCCTTTAGGTGCCCGAGTAGTCTCTGCTGATCGCTCTGTAGGGCGACGTCGTCGGGGTAGTAGGGGTAGCTATTCTCCTTCCCCTTATCATCCCACTCCTTGATCCAGGTGAGCCCGGTGTAGACGTAGTAGTAGGCGTGCCGGTCGTAGAGGAGGTCCGCCGTGAGCAGGTGTCCCTCCGGGAGCTGCCAGCGGAGACCGGTGGCGGCGGAGGCGTTGCGGTAGCGGAAGTCGTAGGTCTTGTAGTCCGGGATGCCGGTAGGGCGATGGATGTCCTTGCGGTAGACGCTTCCCTCGAGGTAGGCGGAGAGGAGCTTAGAGGGGTGCCAGTCGAGCCGCTCACCGAGGGTATAGTCGAGGTAAGGGTTGCTGGTGTTATTGACGGAGTTTGTCACCGGATGCTCGTACCTATTGGGGTCCTCGTAGGTGGTGTTTTGCCAGCCACTGGAGTGCTTGAGGTGAAAGTCCGTCCGCGAGGTGATCCTGCCGATCGTCGCCTGCGCGGAGGTCGACTGGATCACCGAGCCGTAGGAGCCGATGCGGGTGGTATTGACGAGCGAGAGATCGCGCGTGCTCTTGCGGGTGATGATGTTGATCACGCCGGCTATGGCGTCGCTGCCGTAGAGGGCGGACGAGGCACCGCGGATCACCTCGATGCGGTCGATCCGCGTCGGGTCGATGACATCGAGATTGACCTGCCCGCCGAGGTCGCCCATCAGCCGCTTGCCGTCGACGAGGATCAGAACATACCCGCCCGAGAGCCCGCCCATCTGCATCGAGGTGCCCATATCGCTCCGACTGAAGTCTATCGACGGGATCAGCCCCGAGAGGATCTGCGAGAGGGGTGCGTGGCCAAAGCTCCGGAGCGCCTTCCGATCGATCACCTCGGTCTGCACCGGGGCATCCTTGATCAGCCGGAGCGTTCCGGTGCCGGTGACGACAAATTCGTCGAGGCTGTAGTCCCGTATCGAGTCTCCCGGCAGTGTCTGCGCCGTGGCGGCGGTGCCGAGGAGTAGCCCCGCAGCGAGGAGAGGAAGAATGTGATGTGACATATAGATAAGGTGTTACTTGATTACCATTCCGATCAGGCGAGCCACCAGCTTGTCCGTAAGTGCAAGATGGGTGTAGCTTGCCAGTAGCCGCCCCCGCCGCCAGAGAGCCGCAGGCACCGCCTCTCCACGAGCATCGTACTGCTGCAGGGAGGAGGGAAGGGGGTCGATGATATGAGAGTAGTGAAACTCGTGACCCCTCACCGCCACGCCGTCGAGCGTGAAGCTCCGGTACCCGAGCGTCAGCCGCTTCCCCTCCATCGTCGAAACCTGGTCCAGCACCCCGGCGAGGTCGTACGCCCGGCCACTCTCGTCGATGATCTGCCGGCAGAGGAGCATCATACCGCCACACTCGGCGAGGAGCGGGCGGCCGCTGTCGGCGTACTCTCGGAGACTGCGGAGCATCGACCGATTGTGCGCCAGCTGCTCCAAGTATAGCTCTGGGTACCCACCCGGGAGGTAGAGGAAGTCGCACTCCGGCAGACGCTCATCCCGTAGCGGGCTAAAGAATGTGACCTCGCCAAAGCGGGCGAGCACCCTTAGGCTCTCCTCGTAGACGAAACTGCACGCCTCGTCACGGGCAACAGCGATACGGAGGTCAGCCCTCCGCTCCGCCGACTCCCGTGGGGCGGTGATCCCCTCGCACGCCGTCCGCTCCAGCAGGCGGTCGAGGTCGATGCTCGCCTCCACCAGATCCGCTGCCGCCTCGGCATATTGCTCGGCGACGTCCCGCTCCTCAGTCTGCAGACCGAGGTAGCGCTCGGGGATCACAAGGGCGTCGCACTTGGGAAGCACTCCGAGGACCGGCAGCCCCGCCGCCTCCACCGCCTCGGTGAGGAAGTGTCGGTGCCGGGGGGAGCTGACCTTATTGAGGATCACGCCGGCTATCGAGATGCGTGGGTCGAAGTGGCGGTAGCCGTAGAGCAGGGGTGCCAGACTATATGCCATAGCCCCCGGTGTCACCACCAGCACCACCGGCAGGCGGAGCAGGCGCGCCACCTCGGCGGATGAACCGCGATCCCGGTCGTAGCCGTCGAAGAGTCCCATCACGCCCTCTGCCACCGTCACCTCAGCCCCGGCGGCATATCGGCGGTAGATCTCCTCCACCCCGGCCTCACCGTAGAGGAAGGTGTCGAGATTGATCGACGGACGACCGGTCGCTGTGGCGTGGAGCTTTGGGTCGAGGTAGTCCGGGCCACACTTAAAGGACTGCACCCGCAGCCCCCGCCGGACAAGCGCCCGCAGGAGTCCCATGGTGACGATGCTCTTCCCGCTGCCTGAGCGGGGTGCGCCGATGAGGAAGCTATTCATACGTGGTTTCACTTATTCTTATCCTCCACATTTCGCTCTATCAGTCCGCCCTCCTTGTCGATCAGGATCAGGTCGAGCCGGATCCCCGGGACGAGAGGCTTGCAGACGGTGTAGCAGCGGTCGAGGAGGATGTGGTAAAAGGGGTGCGCGTGGTCGGGGAGGATCTCCCAGATCTCGCCCGCCATGGTGATGCCGTCGATGCGGTCGAGTGTCGCCTCTTCGAGACCGCTCTCCCGCCCGAGGCTGCGGATGAAGGGCTTGCTCATCACCGACTTCTTGCTGTGGGTGTCGAGCTGCCCCTCCGCCAGCTTGACCGCCTTGCCGATCATGATGCCGAGGGTGATGTGCGCAAAGTCCATTGCCCGCGCCATCTCAAGACAGCGACCGATGAAGTTGCCGTACTGGACGAAGGCATTGGGCGGGAGGTTGGGGAAGTGCGCTCGGAGCCACCTCTCGCTCTTGCCGCCGGAGTTGATCACCAGGTGCTCCCCGAAGACCGACCGCGAGACGCCCATCTCCCGACGGATCGAGTCGACCCACGCCTCAGTGGAGAAGGGGCGAAGCACGCCGGTGGTACCGAGGATCGAGATGCCATCGACGACGCCGAGGCGGGGATTGAAGGTGTGCGGCGCCAGTGTCTCGCCCTCCGGGACGGTGATGGTGATGTCGACGCCGACCCGACTGAGGTCGACGAGCCGCCCCACAGCCTCGGTCATCATCTGGCGGGGGCCGGGGTTGATGGCGGGGGCGCCGATCGGCAGCCCGATACCGGGGAGAGTGATCCGCCCAACCCCTTTGCCCCCATGGAAGGTGACGCCGGTGTGACTGTCGGTGAGGCGCACGGTGGAGAGGATGGCGGTGCCGCTCGTCACGTCGGGGTCGTCCCCGGAGTACTTGATCGCCGTGGCGGTGGCGCACTCATCGCTCTCGATGCGGGTCTCGCTGATCGGGAAGTAGATCTCCTCACCGGTGAGGAGCCGTACCGGTACTTCGGCGTAGGTCTCGTCATTGAGGAGCGCCAGCAGAGCCGCCGTGGTGGCTGCGGTGGCGGTGGTGCCGGTGGTGAAGCCGATGCGGAGGGGGAAGAAGTCCGGGTCCTGCCGCTCAAGCGCCCTGCGGAGTCCCACGGGACCGAGGACGGTCTCCGTCGGTCGGTAGTCGAGGGACGGTCGGCGGATGACGAGTATCGGGATGCTGAGGT
>NZ_CAKRLH010000148.1 GCF_934359325.1 uncultured Porphyromonas sp. | reverse complement strand
CGATATAGAGGCTGCGCTGCAGGAGGACCTGGGGAAGAACCGCTTCGAGTCTTATACCACGGAGGTCGGTTTCGCCCTGAGCGAGATCAGCTACCTGCGACGCCACCTCCCTCGGATGATGCGACCGCGGAGGGTCTGCACCGAACTGTCCAATCTCCCCGGACGGAGCCGGATCGTCCCGGAGCCGTATGGTAACGTGCTGGTGATGAGCCCGTGGAATTACCCCTTCCAACTGAGTATCTCGCCCCTCGCCGGTGCTATCGCAGCAGGGAATACGGTGGTGCTCAAGCCTTCCAATTACTCTATAAATACCTCCCAGCTGCTCAGCCGGCTCATCCGAGAGACCTTCCCTCCTGAGTACATCACTGTGGTTGAGGGCGATAGGTATGTCAATCAAGACCTACTGGATGCCCGCTTCGACTACATCTTCTTCACCGGTTCCACTCGTGTAGGTCGGGTGGTGATGGAGAAGGCGGCGGCTCACCTGACGCCCGTCTCGCTCGAGCTGGGAGGGAAGAGTCCCTGTATCATCGATCCGACGGCTAAGCTAGACCTCGC
This sequence comes from uncultured Porphyromonas sp., assembly GCF_934359325.1. GTDB lineage: Bacteria > Bacteroidota > Bacteroidia > Bacteroidales > Porphyromonadaceae > Porphyromonas_A. The sequence continues at coordinate 3,602 of NZ_CAKRLH010000148.1, read as the reverse complement.
AGCTCGACGCATTGCCTGGGGGAAGTGCCTCAATAGCGGTCAGACCTGTGTCGCCCCGGACTACGCCCTGGTTCATCGGTCGGTCGTAGTGCCCTTCGTGAGTGCTCTGAAGCGCGCCTTTATCTGGCAGGTGGGCGAGCATGCGGAGCTTAGTCCGGACTATCCACGGATCATCAACCGGAAGAAATTTGACCGCCTCCGCGACATGATCGCTGCCTCTGATGTCCTCTGGGGCGGGGCAGTGTCGGAGGAGACCCTAAGGGTCGCCCCCTGCATCGTGCGGGGCGACTGGGACTGTGCTGCGATGGAGGAGGAGATCTTTGGTCCCATCTTCCCCATACTGATCTACGACAGTCTCGATGAGGTGATCCGAGAGGTGACCGATCGTCCCCGTCCCCTGGCGCTCTATCTCTTTACCGAGGATCGGAGGGTGGAGCGGAAGGTGATCTCCCGCATACCCTTCGGGGGCGGCTGCGTCAATGATACGATCATGCACCTCGCCTCGTCTCAGATGCCCTTCGGGGGAGTGGGGGAGAGCGGCATGGGCGGCTACCATGGGCGCTTCTCCTTCGAGACCTTCTCCCATCGGAAGAGCATTCTCCATAAGTCTACCTGGCTGGATCTGCCGGTCCGTTATGGTCGAAATCTCGAGCGAGATCTACGGCTGGTTCGGCTGATGTTGCGGTAGTCTGACTTTTTGTCAGACCACTATTTTGGGTACCTTTGGACTTGACAAAGAGTGACCCTATATGAATAGTAGTATACCCAAGGAGGAGATCCGTCGCGCCAAGCAGCGGCAGCAGATCGTCGGCGACTGCCCGGCGCTCAATCGCGCTGTCGAGGTGGCTCTCCTCATCGCTCCAACCGATGTCAGCGTCCTCGTGGGAGGGGAGAGCGGCGTCGGGAAGGAGGCGTTCCCCAAGATCATCCACCAAAATAGCCTCCGCAAGCATGGTCCCTATGTGGCGGTCAATTGTGGAGCAATCCCGGAGGGGACGATCGACTCGGAGCTCTTTGGGCACAAGAAAGGCTCCTTTACCGACGCGGTGACGGAGCGTCAGGGCTACTTCGAGGTGGCGGATGGAGGGACCATTTTCCTCGATGAGGTGGGGGAGCTGCCTATGGCGACTCAGGCGAGACTCTTGCGGGTGCTGGAGAGTGGCGAATTCATGAAAGTAGGCTCGTCCGATGTCCAGCGCACCGATATCCGCGTCGTGGCGGCGACGAATGTCAATCTCCAGGAGGCGGTTAAGCGGGGTGACTTTCGTCAGGATCTGCTCTACCGACTCAATACGGTCACGATCGACCTGCCGCCCCTGCGGGATAGGGGTCGCGACGTGATCCTGCTCTTCAAGAAATTTGCCGCCGACTTTGCCGACAAGTACCATATGCCGCCGATCCGTCTCGACGAGGAGGCGGAGCAGCTCCTGCAGAGCTACGACTGGCCGGGGAATATCCGCCAGCTGCGCAATGTGGTGGAGCGCCTGAGCGTGATCGCACCGGATCGCATGATCACCCGGGAGGTGCTTCAGGACAATCTCCCCCGCAATGCCGAGGTGCGTCATCCCGCTCTGGTCTCTCCCACGATCGGCTATGAGTCGATGATGGATGAGCCGGTCGGGAGCAGTGCCGGGATGGGGGCTATCATGTCGATGCTTCGGGACGTCAAGGGGAGTGTCGGAGAGCTGACCCAGCTCTTCTACCGCTTCCTCCAGACACAGGTTCGTCGCGAGCCGGCCGGCAGCCTGATGATGCCGGATCGATCGTCGGAGGTACCGGTGCAGGATCTGATGCACTCCTCTCCGGCGGAGGAGGTGCGCGGCGGTGACCTGCAGGCGGACTTCGAGGAGCTGACCAGCACGGAGGGCAAGATGCTCACACTCGAGGAGATGAGCCAGAGGTACATCGACTTCGTCCTCGAGAAGAATAAGGGCTCCCGCAAGCAGACGGCAGAGGATCTGGACATCTCCGAGCGCACGCTCTACCGCAAGCTCAATAAACAGTGATGAAAAAGTCTATCCTTATATCGCTTCTTCTCACGCTCCTCCTCGCGGGCTGCTCCATTAAGTACTCGCTCAATGGAGCCAGCATCGACTACACGAAGATCAAGACGGTCTCCATCGCAGACTTCCAGAACCTTGCTCCTACCGTCTACCCGCCCCTGGCTCAGCGCTTCACGGAGGATCTTAAGGATCGCTTCCAGCGGCAGACGCGCCTGCGTGACATACCGACGAACGGCGATCTGAGCATCGAGGGAGAGATCGTCGGCTATGACCTCTCAGCGGAGGCGGTCCAGGAGAATGCCTTTGCCGCCAAGACTCGACTCACCCTCCGGATCAACGTCCGCTTTACCAATAAGGTAAATGAGGAGGAGAGCTTTGAGCGGGAGTTTACCTCCTTTGGCACCTTCGACAGCTCGCAGATGTTTGTCGACGTGCAGGATCAGCTCTGTCAGGAGCTGACCAAGGATATCATCAATCAGATCTTCAATGCTACCGTCGAGAACTGGTAGCCCTATGGAAAAAGCCCGACTATGACCTACGATGACCTCTCCCGTGCCCTTGCCGACCCGATGACGCTGACGGCGTACCACCTCGAGGATCTCCTCGAGCTGAGCAGGCAGTACCCCTACTGCGAGGCGCTCCACCGGCTGCTCCTCATCGACCTCTACCGTAGCGAGGATGTGCGCTTCCCCGCTGAGCTGAAGCGCCGACTGATGTACCTGCACGACCCCTTCTCCCTCCTTCTGGCACTGGATGCTACCTCCGGAGGTCCGCAGTCCCACTCCTACGACCTGATCGACCGCTATGTCCGGAGCTACCGCCGGGAGGAGGCCGCTGTACCTGATGAGTCGCCGACTGTGACTGCCTCCACTAAGTCCCCGGCCAAGTCGGCACGGACGAAGCGGGAGTCTGAGGCTCAGATCGTCCAGGACTTCCTCGACGAGGGACCCGAGGCGGAGAAGATCCGCATCCGTCCTGACAGCAAGGAGGATGACGTCGCCCTCCCTCCCGAGGACGAGGATAATGGTCCTCTGCCGGGGGAGGAACTCTTCACGGAGAAGCTGGCTATGATGTACGCCTCACAGGAGCGGTACTCCGAAGCTATGACGATCCTTAAGACCTTGAATTTGAAATATCCGGAAAAAAGTGGTTACTTTGCCGAGCGAATTGGTCAGCTCGAGCAACATCGCAAGGGGCTCGTGGCGGACTGATCTATTTTGGATATAATGAGATCTGGGGTGTGAACCCCTATGTACTAGTAAGTTAAAGAGGAAAATGTTTACGTTCCTTAATATTCTGGGCGTTTTTGCAGCCATTTTGCTGATCTTTGTGGTCACCATCCAGGACAGCAAGGGCGGCGGTCTCGCCAGTGGATTCTCCAGCGCCAATAACGTGATGGGTGTCCGTCGCTCCACCGATATGATCGAGAAGGTCACCTGGTGGCTCGCCGGCATCATGTGTCTGCTCTGCGTCGTGGTTGCCAAGTGGACTCCCACTGTGCAGCACGCCATCAATAAGCAGGAGAGCGTCATCAACGACTACGTCGACCAGGCTACCATCCCTGCACCTGCTGATGCCCAGCCCTTCGGTGGCAACGCC
>NZ_CAKRLH010000147.1 GCF_934359325.1 uncultured Porphyromonas sp. | reverse complement strand
GGGGACATGGCGCCACTGATGGCGTAGGAGGCAGAGATGGTGTAGAAGAGGATGTAGGCAAAGGCCATCAGAAGTCCCAGAGCCACGTTGAGCCCGATGCCGCCCTTTACCTTACGTGCAGAGAGGCAGACCCCTATGAGGGTGAGGATGAATGCGGCGGGTATGCTGGCAAATCGCCTGTGATACTCGACCTGAAAGTTTTTGATATTCCCCATGCCCCTCTTCTCCTGCGCCTGGATATAGGTGTAGAGCTGTCCGGTCGTCAGCATCTCGCCGTCCTCGGGAGAGATGAGGATATCCTGGGGTGTGATCATCAGGAGCGTATCAAGCTGCTCACCCATCGTATCCTGCTCTACGAGACCGTGGAAGTCTCGTATGTGATAGTCGTAGACGGTCCAGTGATAGACGCTGTCCGGATGATACTCGATGCGACGAGCGGTCATACGGCTGCTGAGTGTATTGTCCTCAAATTGCTCGAGGGAGAAGTTGTAGCCGGTATAGCTGTCCTTATCGTAGGTGCTGAAGAATGCGATCACTCCGGGCTGAACCGCCAGCTGGACATTGTCCCCCTGCTTTACCTCCTTGTTGTACACCCATTGATTGGTGAAGGCGATGCGCGTTTTATTGAGATGGGGTATCACCTCGCTGGATAGGATAAAGGAGAAAGCCGACAGAATGGCTGCCGCAATCATATAGGGCCGAAGAAGACGATTGAAGCTCATACCCGCCGATGACATCGCAATGATCTCCGACCGGGCTGCCAACTTACTCGTCACGAAGACGCAGGCAATGAAGATGAATAGCGGCGCCAAGAGGATGGCAAAGTACGGGATCAGAGCAATGTAGTAACTGATGATCTCGCGCATCGTCAGGAGGGGATTCATGAAGTTGTCCAGCTTCTCCTGCACATCCACCACCACGATGATCGCCATGATGAGGGCAAGGGTGAAGAAGAAGGTGGAGAGGAATCGCCAGATGATATAACGATCGATCCTGAGGATGCCTATCCTCGACAGGAACGAGTACCATCCATTCCTATTACGAGCTTTACGTCCCATATAAGCTTATAGACGGCGATCTAAGTCATCGTAAACACTCGACTTCCAGCTACTGAAGTCCCCCTGAAGGATGTGCTTCCTTGCTGTCCGGACGAGGTCGAGGTAAAAGGCGAGGTTGTGGATGCTCGCTATCTGCAGAGCCAGCAGCTCGTCGGCCGCAAAGAGATGACGAACGTAAGCCTTGGTGTAGTCTCTGTCCACAGAAGAGGTACCATAGGGATCAAGGGGAGAAAAGTCATCCTTCCACTTCGCATTACGCATATTCATCGTCCCCTTCCAGGTGTAGAGCCTGGCATTGCGACCATCGCGGGTAGGCATGATACAGTCCATCATATCAATCCCGCGCTCAATGGCGTCAAGGATGTCCTGCGGTGTACCTACGCCCATGAGATAGCGAGGACGGTCCTTGGGGAGCACCTCATTGACCACCTCGATCATAGTACGCATGTCGTCCTTGGACTCACCCACGCTCAGGCCACCGATAGCATACCCGTCAGCGTCATACTCAATCACACGCTCAGCCGCCTCCCGTCTCAGCTCCGGATAGACAACCCCCTGTACGATAGGGAAGAGTGCCTGCTCGTAGCCGTACAGCGGCTCGGTACTGCGGAAGCGGCGAAAGCAGCGCTCCAGCCAGCCCATCGTGCGGTCAAGCGACTCTCGGGCATAGTGATGATCTGCCGTACCGGGAGGACACTCATCAAAGGCCATCATAATATCGCCCCCTATCAGTCGCTCAATGTCCATCACCCTCTCGGGAGTAAAGAGGTGCTTGCTCCCGTCGATGTGGCTACGGAAGGTGACGCCCTCCTCCGTCATCTTTCTCGTATCAGTTAGCGAGAAGACCTGGAAGCCTCCACTATCTGTCAGTATTGGTCCTCCCCAGCCATTAAACTTCTGTAGCCCTCCTGCAGCCCTCAGCACCTCAGTCCCCGGTCTCAAGTAAAGGTGATAGGTATTGCCGAGAATGATTTCCGCTCCCACTTCCTCCCTGAGTTCGCTCATATGTACCGCCTTGACGGAGCCAACCGTTCCCACCGGCATAAATATCGGTGTGTGTATGTCTCCATGCGGTGTGTGCAGTACTCCGGCACGTGCGTCTGATCCGGTGTCCTGAGCCTGCAGATCCAGTGTAATACTCATCCTTGACTCTGTCTCTCCTCTCGGTACGCTATCTGTAGGAAGAAGTGAAGTGCTGCCGACATCACCGGCATCGGTAGTCCGGTCATCGAAGCGACTGCCACAGTCTCCCGGAGAGCGTCCAGCGAGCTCTTTATTTCCTTTATCGTTCCCTCGTCTCTCGGATCAAGCTCTCCCTGATCCATTGCCGCAATCAGCTCAGCACACGAGAGTGCAGAGCGGAGTGTGGCACCTCCGTTACTCCGAAAGGCGTAAGGGATTATGTGAAGGTTGTAAGGGTCTCGACACTCGTCTACAATAGACCGGAGCCGATCAGACTCCACAGCGACAGAGAGCAGGGCTCCGGTCGCTCCCTCAGGGAGATCTGCCTGAGATCCTGCCTCCGGAAGCTCAGACCCATCATCGGCAAGCAAGAGTCGCCGCGACATCAGCAGTGCCTCACAGCGGAGGGAGTGACATATATATCTTAGAGCAGGAGCGCTATCCCTCATCTGCCCTGTCGTATTACTTGGACTCATAGGATGATCAGAAGCTATTGTTAGTAGCACAAAGGTACTAAAAATCCGCCCTCACGGAACGGCTACAACGATGGCAAGAGTTATGGCTCTGAGTGTCACGAAGTGGTAAACTTTTGTGGCAACTCGGACAAAAAAGTCATCCAAAAATGGAGAGAAAAGACTTCCGATCGACTAAAATAAGCGTATATTTGTGAGCAAAACATTACAAAAACTCACTCACTCATGACTCAGAAAACATACTCGTACGATGAGGCGTACGAAGCCACTCTGGAGTACTTCGGAGGAGATCAGCTGGCTGCCAAGGTGTGGACCACGAAGTACGCACTGAAGGATGCCGACGGCAATCTCTACGAGAAGTCTCCTATCGACATGCATCACCGGATAGCCAGGGAGATAGCAAGGATCGAAGCACAGTATCCCAACGGACTGACCGAGAGTCAGGTTGTCGAACTACTGGACCACTTCCAATACTTGGTGCCGCAGGGCAGCCCAATGACCGGTATCGGCAACGATCTGCAGATAGCCTCACTCTCCAATTGCTTCGTGATCGGTCTGGACGGACCCTCCGATAGTTACGGGGCGATCTTCAAGATCGACGAAGAGCAGGTCCAGCTGATGAAGCGCCGGGGAGGAGTGGGACACGATATGTCCGGGATCCGACCCAAGGGTTCACTGGTCCGCAACTCCGCCCTCACCTCCACCGGGCTTGTCCCCTTCATGAAGCGCTTTTCCAATTCTACCCGTGAGGTGGCACAGGATGGTCGTCGTGGCGCTCTTATGCTCTCCTGCTCCATCAAGCACCCAGATGTCGCTGACTTCATAGATGCCAAGATGGAGGAGGGAGCCGTGACAGGCGCCAATGTCTCCGTCCGCATCACGGACGACTTTATGGAGGCAGTACGAGACGACAAGGACTTTACCCTCCGCTTCCCTGTTGACAGCGAGGGGGATCCCAAGTACACCAAGGTCATCAGGGCTCGCGAACTCTGGGGCAGGATCATCCACAATGCCTGGAAGAGCGCCGAGCCGGGCGTCCTCTTCTGGGACACCATACTCAAGGAATCGATCCCCGACTGCTACGCAGACCTTGGATTCGAGACCATCTCTACCAATCCCTGTGGAGAGATCCCTCTCTGTCCCTACGACAGCTGCCGCCTGCTGGCGGTCAATCTCTATGGGTATGTCAAGGATCCATTTACTGACCACGCTTCCTTTGACTTCGACCTCTTCAGAGAGCACATCGGCTATGCGCAGCGACTGATGGACGATATTATCGACCTGGAGAAGGAGAAGATCGACACGATCCTCGCCAAGATCAAGAGTGACCCGGAGAGCGACGAGATCAAGTATGTCGAGCACCACCTCTGGGAGAAGATCCGGGAGAAGACGCTCAAGGGACGCCGCACCGGACTTGGGATCACAGGTGAGGGGGATATGCTGGCTGC
>NZ_CAKRLH010000146.1 GCF_934359325.1 uncultured Porphyromonas sp. | reverse complement strand
CTCGGGCTGGTCTTCCTCCTCTACCTCGTCGTGATGATGGGCGTCTGGATAACGCTGGTGATGCGGGTCTCATGGTTCCGTCAGATCAGCCTCTGCATCTGTGCGGCGCTCTGGACATCGGTCACCCTGGGACTGATGCCGGCCGAGTGGACCGACGGGTGGTTTTTCCTCCCCGGAGGAGTCTTTGGACGCGAGGCAGCGACCTTCCTGACGATGCATATAGGTATTGTGGGGGCACTCCTGCTGATGAGCTTCCTCCTGATCCTGCTGCTGGTGATCACCTTTAGTTCCCTCATGCAGCGATACGCCTCATTCTCTAAGAAAAGGAAGGAGGCAAATGCCCTCGCGGACGAGCAGGAGAGTGCGGAGGAAGTGGTAGACAATAATGAGACCACCATACTTGAGGACGCCGGCGACGAAGTGACCGGGGTCCAAGAGGAGACGGATGAGGAGAAGATCGAAGAGGTGCCGGAGCCGATCGTGACGACCGCTGGCACCACGGGGAAGGTGAGTGTCAGCAGGCCGGAACCGGTGGCTCCCACGACCCCCTCCGACGAGATCGAGGTGATCGACGCCCGACAGACTGACGAGCTTCCCGGGAGCTCCTCTCTGACGACCGCCCAGCAGCTGGTGCGGGAGCAGGGCGAGTATGACCCGACACGCGACCTCGCAGACTACCACTACCCTACCCTCGACCTACTCAAGGACTACGGCAGCGACGACGGGGAGATCGACATGGAGGAGATCAATGCGAATAAGCAGCTGATCCTCGACACACTCAAGAGCTTCCGGATCGAGGTGAATAAGATCTCCGCCACCGTCGGTCCGGCGATCACGCTCTATGAGATCGTCCCGGCAGCAGGGATCCATATCTCCCGCATCCGGAGTCTGGAGGACAATATATCGATGAGCCTCTCTGCGCTCGGTATCCGCATCATTGCGCCGATCCCCGGCAAGGGAACCATCGGCATGGAGGTGCCCAATAAGCGACCCCAGATCGTCAGCATGCGGGGCGTGCTCGCTTCTCCCGCCTATCGGGAGACGAAGATGGAGCTCCCGGTGGCACTCGGTCGCACGATCACGAATGATGTCCTACTCTTTGACCTTGCCAAGGTGCCACACCTCCTCGTGGCGGGTGCCACAGGACAGGGAAAGTCTGTGGGGCTCAATGCGATCATCATGTCCCTGCTCTACAAGAAGCATCCCTCCGAGCTGAAGTTTGTGATGATCGACCCGAAGATGGTCGAGTTTAGCATGTACTCCCGGGTGGAGAAGCTCTTCATGGCGAAGATCCCGGACGAGGATCAGGTGATTATCACTGACACGAAACGCGCCGCCGACACCCTCACCTCCCTCTGTCAGGAGATGGACGACCGGTACGAGCTACTGGCAGCCGCCTCCTGCCGCAATATCGTGGAGTACAATAGGCGATTTAGGAACCGGGAGCTTAATCCTGAGAATGGTCACCGCTTCCTGCCCTACATTGTCCTGATCATCGATGAGTACGGTGATCTACTACTGACTGCGGGTAAGGAGATCGAGCTGCCGATCACCCGCCTGGCTCAGAAGGCACGCGCCATCGGCATCCACGCCATCATCGCGACACAGCGACCGACGGCGAGCATCATCACCGGCGCGATCAAGGCCAACTTCCCCGGGCGTCTCGCCTTCCGCGTCACCTCGCAGGTGGACTCCCGCATCATCCTCGACTCCGGCGGAGCCAATAGGCTGGTCGGCAAGGGAGATGCGCTCTACCAGTCCGGCACAAAGCTGACCCGCGTGCAGTGCGCTTTTGTCGACACCCCTGAGGTGAATGGCGTGGTGGACTTCATCGGCGAGCAGCGCGGCTACCCGACGGCGTACGAGCTGCCGGAGGTCACCCAGGAAAGTGAGGGTGGTGCTGCAGGTGGGGACGGTTCGATTGACCCGAACGAAAGGGACAATCTCTTCGACGTGGTAGCGGAGCGCATCGTGGCGGAGGGTCGCGTATCGATCTCACTGATCCAGCAGCTCTTTGCCATAGGATACAACCGCGCTGCCCGGCTCTGCAACCAGCTGGAGGCGGCAGGCATCATCAGTAAGCCGGACGGACGCGGCTCGCGCGATCTCCTTGTGACGACACAGGAGCAGCTCGAGCGGATCCTCCATCCGGAGATCTAAAGCACACAATATATATTATGTCCTTTTCATCCACCCACATATTCTTTTGGCTCCTTTTCGTCGCATTCTGCGCCACGACCGTAAGAGCACAGACAGCAGACGTGCTTGACAAGTCCATCGAGCGACTTCAGGCTAAGGAGGGACTGCAGGTAGGCTTCCGAATGACCCTCGAGGACGTGACTACAGACTGCAAGTACTACGCCGTGGGACGGCGGTTTTACTACGACTCTGAGGAGGTTAAGGCGTGGTACGACGGCACGGATCTCTGGGTCTACGTCAAGCAGAGCGGGGAGGTCAATCTCTCCACACCGCACAAGGAAGACCTGATGGAGATCAATCCGCTACTCAATCTCGAGGGCGTGAGAAAGAATGCCTTCTCCCTCACGAAGAAGAGGGAGGGCAAGAATACCCGCGTCATCGCGGTGCCTCGTAAAAACGGGAAAAACCGATACGACGGCTCGCTCGCCAGGCTCGAGGCGCTGATCGCACCCGACGGTCGCCCTATCTCCCTTCGTCTGGAGGAGAAGGGGCTTATGGAGCCGGTGCTGATAGAGGTGACCCGATTTGAGGAGGGGAAGTTTAGGGAACTGAAGGACAGTTCATTTTTTAGATACACTCCTGAGAAGGTCAAGGGAGCAACACTGATAGACTTAAGATAAATCGTCATGAATACCGAGAAGAATACTCAGACAGACATCCTGATCATCGGCTCTGGTCCTGCGGGATACACCGCTGCTATCTATGCTGCGCGCGCCAATCGCTCTCCCATTGTCATCGAGGGACTACAGCCGGGCGGACAGCTGACGGAGACCACCTCGATAGAGAACTTTCCCGGCTACCCCGAGGGCGTGGGAGGCTTCGAGATGATGGATGACCTGCGTAAGCAGGCTGAGCGGTACGGTGCAGATGTCCGCTCTGGGCTGGTCTCTGAGATAGACCTCAGCGGTCGCCCCTTCGTTGCCACCGTAGATAGCGAGTACACCATTACCGCCAAGTCTGTGATCATCGCCACCGGCGCCTCTGCCAAGATGCTCGGACTGCCGGAGGAGAAGAAGTATATGGGTGCCGGCGTTAGTGCCTGCGCTACCTGCGACGGGTTTTTCTACAAAGGCAAGACCGTTGCCGTCGTCGGCGGTGGAGACACAGCCTGTGGCGACGCGATCTATCTCTCCAGCCTGGCGAAGAAGGTCTACCTCATCGTCCGCCGAGATGAGCTGCGTGCTAGTCAGGTGATGCAGGATCGGGTCCTGGAGACGGAGAATATCGAAGTGCTCTGGAAGCATCAGGCTGAGGGACTCTTCGGGGAGCCTACCGTACAGGGAGCGAAGTTGGTGGTGAATAAGGGCGAAGCGGATGAGCGTCGCACAGAGATTGCGATCGATGGATTCTTCGAGGCTATCGGACATAAGCCCAATACCGACTTCCTGAATGGTCAGCTGAAGCTCGATGAGCATGGGTTTATCCTCACGAAGGATAGTGGTGACCCGGCTACTGAGATCGATGGCGTCTATGCCGCCGGTGACGTGGCTGACTCCGTCTATCGTCAGGCTGTATCCGCAGCCGGCATCGGCTGCCGTGCGGCTATCGCAGCTGACAGGTTCCTCAAGATGAAAGGTGAGTGATGAAGATCCTGGGAAATATTATCTGGTGGATCTTCGGCGGACTGGAGACCGCCATCGGCTACATGACGGCGGGGCTGGTGCTCTGCCTGACGATCGTAGGGATCCCCTTTGGCTTTCAGCTCTTCAAGATCGCTGCTGTGATGGTCTTCCCCTTTGGGAGCAAGGTGAGCGAGTCGAGCGGAGGGTTGGGGAGCACATTCCTCAATATCCTCTGGTTTATCCTCGGAGGCATCTGGATCGCCCTCGTGCACTTCCTCTTCGGGATCCTCCTCTGCATCACGATCATCGGGATCCCCTTCGGGAAGCAGCACTTCAAGTTTGCGGGGATTGCACTTCATCCCTTCGGTCGAGAGATAGAAGTGGGTCTATGAGCATAGGCAGGACA
>NZ_CAKRLH010000145.1 GCF_934359325.1 uncultured Porphyromonas sp. | reverse complement strand
AACTACTACGCCCGCACAATGATCAGCTACAATACCGGTCTGATGGATAATGGCTGGGCATTTACCGGACTCCTTGGAGGAAGATATGCCCACGAGGGAGTGGTAGAGGGGACCTTCTATGAGAACCTCTCCTACGCCCTCGGGGCTGAGTACCGGTGGGATGAGGGACGTCACGCACTCAGTCTGATCACCTTCGGATCCCCTGTCCGTCGTGGTCAGCAGGGAGCCTCAGTCGATGAGGCAGTGCAGCTCGCGGGATGCTACACTTATAACCCCAATTGGGGCTGGCAGGATGGCAAGAAGCGCAACTCTCGGGTCGTCACCTCCTACGATCCCACTGCGATCCTTACCTACGACTGGAAGCCCGATATGCTCACCAGCTGGACCACTGCCGTGGGCGTCCACCACAGCCACTACCAGAAGACCTCCCTTGACTGGTTTAATGGTGCTGATCCACGCCCGGACTACTATCGCTATCTGCCCTCCTACTTTACCGGTGCGCCTGATGTGCAGGACTACTACCGCTATCTCTGGCAGTCCGGTCGCACGTCACAGATCGACTGGGACCGTCTCTATCAGATAAATGAGCTGAGCAATAGGACCGGCGACGGCTCCGCAGTATATATGGTACAGGGTCGAAACAATGATCTCTTCGAGGTGTCGCTTAACTCTACGCTCAATAAGCAGATCACCTCTACCCTCAAGGTCTCCGGTGGCGTCGGCTACCGGTACGGGCATGCGCGCCAGTACCAGACCGTGGAGGACCTGATGGGTGCTCAGTATGCCCGTGATGTGGATAAGTTTGCCGAGCGAGACTTCCCCGGCGACCATGACCGTATCCAGAATGACCTCAATCGTCCGGACAGACGAGTCTACGAGGGCGATGTCTTCGGTTACGACTATGACCACGACCTCCACTCTGCTGAGGCGTGGGTACAGAATAGCCACACCTGGGCGCACCTCGACCTCTACTATGGTGGTCGTATCGCCTACACCAATATGCTGCGTGAGGGATATATGCGCAACGGACGCTATCCCGACAGCTCTTATGGTAAGGGAGAGTCCCACAGCTTCGTCACCGGGGATGCCAAGGTCGGCTTCAACTATAAGTTTAATGGACACCACTTCCTGCTCGGAAATGCGGTCTACCAGTCTCGTCCGCCACTGGTCTGGGATATGTACGTCAATCCCAACGTCACCGACCTCACGGTCGATGATCTCAAGCCGGTCAGTGATGCCTCTGTAGACCTCAGCTACGTCTTCTCCACGCCTCGCGTGTCGGGTCGTCTGGGGCTCTTCTACACCAAGTTCTGGGACGATATGCGCAAGATCGCCTACTACAACGACGTGGAGCGCACCTTCGTCTACCACACTCTCTACGATATGGAGAAGGTGCATCGTGGCATCGAGGCGGGTATCAATGTGAAGGCTACCGACGCACTCAGCTTTGACCTCGTCGGGACGGTCTCCCAGTACTTCTATGCCAATGACCCGATGGGAGTTATGAACTCGACCAACGGCAAGATCCGGAACCGTGAGGAGAAGGTATATATGAAAAACCTCTACCTCGGAGGGATGCCGCAGATGGTTGGCACCTTTGGGATCAATTACTTCATCAATTACTGGTTCCTCAATCTTAATGTCAATGGCTTCGGCTACAACCACATTGACCCCGCGCCTATCCGTCGTCTCGCCTCCAATTATACCGGAGTCCGCCCCGAGGGCGTCCCGGGACACAATCCGGAGGAGTACGCTGCCTTCAAGGGCATCACTACTCAGGAGCGCTTCAAGGGTGGCTGCACCCTCGATCTAAGCATCGGCAAGATCATCTACCTCCCCGGACGACAGAGGATCAATCTCAACCTCTCTGTCCAGAACCTTAGCAACCGTCGGGACATCATCACCGGTGGATACGAGCAGGGACGTATCAATCTGAAGAACCCTGAGCGATTCGGTAATAAGCACTACTACATGCAGGGCATTAACCTCTTCTTCAATGCCGGCTACATCTTTTAATCACCAGACAATCCGAGATACACTACGATATGAAACAAGGACTAAAATTACTGGCACTCGCCGCAGCCGCCATCGTGACGGTCTCGTCCTGTAGCGACCTAAAGTACGATGCACCACTCCTCACGGAGCCCAAGGTGGAGGGTATGACGCCAAACGTCACCATCGCTGAGCTCAAGAAAGAGTACTCCGGCGTCGCCGACCGCTCCTCCAAGGAGATCGAGTACGAGTACGTCCTCAGGGCGACCGTATCCGCCAACGACGTCTCCGGGAATATCTATAAGCAGATCTACATCCAGGACGAGACAGGCGGCATCGCCGTGAGCATCGACCAGAATGCGATCGCCGGGACCTACCCCGTCGGTCAGGAGGTCTTCATCGATCTCCACGGACTTGCGATCAGCATGTATGGCGGACAGCCCTCAATAGCCCACCCGACAGCGGAGAAGAATCGGATCCCCTTCGAGATCATAAAGAAGAAGATGCTGCCCAATGGCTGGCCCAATGCTGACCTCGTCCAGCCAAAGACCATTAGGATCTCTGACCTCACCGATGACCTCGTCGGTCGTCTGATCCGTATCGATAACGTCTACTTCGAGCAGAAGGGGCAGCCCTTCGCACCAGCTCAGGAGACCGTCAATCGTCTCATCACCGACGGCAAGGGCGCCTCAATCATAGTCCGCAATAGTGGGTACGCCGACTTCGCTGCCGACAAGCTTCCGGAGGGCACCGGCTCTATCGTGGCGATCCTCTCTAAGTTTGGCAACGACTACCAGCTCTTCCTCCGCTCTCGCGAGGATGTGATCGGCTTCACTCCCGGCACGACCCCCTCTGATCCCTCTGATCAGGGTGGCAGCGAGGAGCCGACACCCGACACCGGCAGTACAATCCTCGATGCCCCCTTCAGTAAGGATCTGGCGCCCTTCACCCCAGTGAACGTCAAGGGCGACCAGTCCTGGAGGATCAAGCACCAGAGCAATAAGACCACCGGCGAGGTATACGACCACTTTGCCGTGATGAGTGGCCACGACGGCACCACCGGACACGCCAATGAGGACTGGCTCATCTCTCCGCTCCTCGATTTGACCGGCGTCACCTCGGCCAACCTCACCCTCAAGCAGGCGATCAACTTTGCCGACCCAGCTACGATCAAGGAGTGCCATCAGCTCCTCGTCTCCACCGACTACAAGTCCGGTGCCCCCTCCTCCGCCACTTGGACACCGGTCACCATCGAGCTGCCCAAGGGGAAGGACTGGAAGTTTATCGACACCACGGTTGACCTCCCCAAGTCAGTCCTCGGTCAGGGTTCCATCCGCTTTGCCTTCAGGTACACCTCCCCTGACGGGCAGACCTCCTCATGGGAGATCAAGGAGCTCAAGCTGAAGACTGTCGGTGGTGGCAAGGTGATCACCGAGGGCTCCGGCTCTACTATCGACTCCATGAAGAACAAGAACTATGATGTCGCCAACTAAGCCAAGGCTCTCGCTCCTCGCGGGGCTTCTCCTGCTCGTCCTCACCACCTCGTGTGGCTCATCCCGCCACACGAGTGACCGGACGGTTGCGTCGGACACCAAGTATGACGCCTATGCGGCCGCTTTCTACAATGTGGAGAACCTCTTCGACGCTGAGGACGACCCCGATAATCCCGGGGATGACGAGTTTCTCCCCTCAGGTCCCTACAATTGGACCCGGGCGAAGTATGAGAAGAAGCTCCACAACATCGCCTCTGTGATCTCCAAGCTGGGTCGGGAGGTCACTCCCGCCGGCCCCGCGATCATCGGTCTCGCCGAGGTGGAGAATAAGCGGGTCTGCGACGACCTCGTCGCGCGTCCGGAGATTGCCGACATGGGGCTGCAGGTGATTGACGTCCCCTCGCCCGACTGGCGAGGCATCGAGACCGCCCTACTCTACAATCCTAAGCTCTTCAAGGTAACCGACTACAAGGCCTATCGCTACCCCGAGGTAGACTTCCGCCCCGGCTACCGCACCCGAGACCAGCTCCTCGTCAGCGGGACGCTCGCCGGTGAGCCCTTCCACGTCCTCGTCTGCCACTGGCCCTCCCGCTACGGCGGCAAGTCCTCCAGCATCTACCGAGAGACCGCCGCCAAGCTCTCCAAGCACATCGCTGACTCCCTCTATAATGATAATCCCAAGGCAAA
>NZ_CAKRLH010000144.1 GCF_934359325.1 uncultured Porphyromonas sp. | reverse complement strand
ATCTATTATGAGCATAATAGCGACAACGTCTATCTGTCGGATAAGCTCTCAGCGGATATAGCTAAGGTGGGGATGCATAGCGATATCCATACGGAGGAGAGGGGGACTACAGCAGACTTACGAGAGAGTCGAAGCCTGAGCGACCTGGCGGTGAAGAACGATCTGAGATCGATCTTCCCCCTCGGGGATCTTATGATCCGTGGCTCTCTCTATGCCGACTATCAGCGCATAGAGGAGGGACTCGACGTGGCAGATGATCCCTCAGAGCTTTTTCTTCATCACAGGACGCTTCTGCATAGTGTGATGTCTACCACGAAGTCTGTCGGTGACCTTATGCTTTACCTGACTCTCACAGGTAATATGGAGGGCCATCGCTATGTTGTCGGAGATGCGGAGGGTCGATACCGGCTGGGGACTCTCGAGCTGTCCCCTGAGCTATTGTATCGTCTGCCGGGGGATCAGGTGGTGATGAGACTCACTTTACCTGTCGGTCTCACTGCCTATGGCTCCCAAGAGACGGAAAAGAGGACTGGGTCTCTACTCCCGCACTTCTCTATCAGTTACGCACCCACTGATCGGACGACCATCCGCCTGTCAGGTGAGGGGAATAGAGGGCTTCGGGCACCGGCTTATATGCCTGGTCAGCTCTTACGAAGAGGGTATAGGAGCTACTATACCTATGCTGATACTCCCGAGCGGTATCACACCATGCACGTCACTCTGACGGGGGCGTACCGCAACCTACTTCATATGATATTTATGAATGGGACGCTGATGGCACAGCGCTCCGGTGGCGACCAGCTCGCCACTCTCCGGGCAGTTGATGGACGACTTGTCTATGGTGTGAAGCCTATGGATTATCAGGCTGATCGACTCTATGCCGGCTTCTCTCTAAGCAAGAGCTTTGTCTCGACGGGCACTGTACTCAAGGGAAAGGTTGACGTATCGCACTCCTCTCGTCCTTTCCTGCAAAATCAGGTGGTCTATAAGGTCCCGATGACCTTCTCGGATCTCTCACTCAGCCTAGAGCAGAGGTTGTCCAAGTGGGGAAATCTTCTCGCTAACGTCGGTCTATCTACTTCGAAGCGTGGAGGAGAGAAGAGTAGCGAGCCTCTCCACCGGCTCAGCTATGGGACTACCCTATATCTCTTCCCGATGGAGACTTGGGAGGCTACCCTGAGCTATGAAGGAGGTGTGATGGAGATTGCTGAGGGTCAGAGGTCTCGTTACCGATTTCTGGATGCTGTGCTGCAGTATGATCTCTCCGATAAGGTGAGACTACGGGTGGAGGGGAAGAATCTGCTGAATACTACGCTTTTCCGACAGGTGTATTATGGGGGGATCAATGACTTTGCCTCTGAAGTACCTCTCCGAGGTAGGTCTCTTCTTCTCTCCCTCGCTTACAGATACTAATTATAGATAAAAAGAGTGGGGCGGAGCTCAAACTCCGTCCCACTCTCATTGTACCTATTGCATCACTTCTGAGATCGGACCATCCTATAGTAGGGGTGTCCCATGAAGTAAACTCTCTCGTCTCGCTGAAAGTCAAGCATAGTATAGTAGGATTCCAGTCGAGGCTTATCCTCATCTACAAGCAGAGTGAAGCGATCGTACCCGAGCTCTCTCGTCGCATAGTCAATGACCCTCTCCATGAGCCTCAGTCCTATGCGGTGTCCGCGGGCGGCAGGGAGGAGGGCCAGCGTATCGAGGTAGTACTCTCCAGGGCCGGTCTCGGTGTCACTCGGTCCCGCCCCATCCAGAGCGGCAAAGGTGAAGGCTCGCTTAGCCTCGTAATCGTCGCCCGGGTAGGAGATGAGGCAGCCAACTACTTCATCACCGACTTTAGCCACTAGAGTATTGCGATAGGAGTAGAGGGTGTCTGTCCGACCGCAGATATCCTGCAGCCAGTCGTAGAGCTCGCTCTGATCATCATCCATATCGTCGGCGAAGTCGTACCGCTCGATGGCTGCCATGGCGCACTTGGCGATCAGCGGCACCATCTCCGGCGTCCCTCGGGCTATGGTGATCTCAGGCTCTACGGTCATGGTGGACGCTACTTAGTACTCCTCTTCGTTGAAGAAGAAGTCCTCCTTACTCGGATAGTCGGGCCAGATGTCCTCGATGGACTCGTAGCTCTCGCCATCGTCCTCGATCTCCTGGAGGTTCTCGATCACTGCCATGGGGGCGCAGGTGCGCTGAGCATAGTCTATCAGCTCATCCTTGGTGGCAGGCCAGGGAGCATCATCCAGCTTGGAAGCCAACTCTAAAGTCCAGTACATATATTACTTCTGATTGATGGTTTCTACTTTGTTTTTCTTACCTATTATTAGGCGGGTGCAATGATAGACAATTTTCTCCTAATGGCAAAAATTCCCCTACACATCGAGGTGGTAGTGGTGTATCCCGAGCTGCTCGTACGCCTCCACGAGTGCGGTCTCGTCGTCGCTCAGGATCAGGACATGGTCGCCCACCTCGAGGGGTGTCTCGCCCTTCGGTATGAAGTAGCTCTCGCCCCGCTTCACGAGGATGGCGAGGGTGTGATTGGGGATGCTCATGTCCTTCAGCAGGTTGCTCCTCTCGATCATCGCCGGGCTGACGATCATCTCAGAGAGCGTGCTGGTGAAGTTTTCCGGCAGATCCACGTCCCTGAAGACCGGTGTCCTCACCTCTTCATCGACCAGCCCGAGCCACTTCGCCACGAGCGTCACGCTGCCACCCTGTATCGTCAGCGAGATGAGGGTGATGAAGAAGACGACGTTGAAGATCATCCGAGCCTCCGGCAGCCCCTCCACAAGGGGGTAGGTGGCAAAGATGATCGGCACAGCCCCGCGCAGCCCTACCCAGCAGGTGTAGAGCATCGCATTGAGCGGCATCTTCTTGATGAAGGGCAGGAGCGTCAGTGCCACAGAGAGGGGACGACCTACCAGCATCAGGAAGAGACCGATGATGATCGCTGGCAACGCCACACCCGCAAGCTCATCGACATTGACCAGCAGCCCCAGTGAGAGGAACATCACCAGCTGGCAGAGCCACTGGAAGCCGTCGAAGAGCCGCATCGTGCTCTTCTTGTAGATTACCTGGGAGTTGCCCACCACTAGTCCGGATATGTAGACAGCGAGGTAGCCATTTCCTCCGAGCCGCGCCGTCGTCGAGTAGATGACAAAAGCGACGAAGAGCAGGAGGAGCGAGTGAAGTGCCGGTGAGGCGAGCTTCACCTTATTGACAAACCAGACCGCCCCCTTGCCGAAGGCGTAGCCCAGCACCCCGCCGATGCTGAATTGGAGGACAAACATCCAGAGGGCATTGCCGATCGAGGAGTCGCCCGTATGGATCATCTGCAGCAGGATCAGCGTCAGCATGTAGGCCATCGGGTCGTTACTCCCCGACTCAAACTCCAGCAGTGGCTTGACATTGTGCTTGAGGTGCATCTCCTTGGACCTCAGGATCGAGAAGACCGATGCCGAGTCGGTCGAGGACATAACCGCCGCGCAGAGTAGTGCCATGGGGAAGGAGAGTGACTGCACCTCACCAGGCACCCAGGGCTGACGGAAGAGGAAGTAGATAAAGGTCCCCGTCAGCAGCATCGTTAGCAGTACGCCTACAGTCGCCAGGAGAGAGCCTCGCACCATCACCGGCCTGACCTCATCGAAGTCCGTATCCATTCCGCCCGTAAAGAGGATCATCGTCAGCGCGATGATACCGATGGTCTGAGCCTCAGAGGCGGAGTTGAACTCGAGATAGCCCGCGTAGCCGGCAAACATCCCGACGCCGAGGAAGAGGAGTAGGGAGGGGATGCCAAACCTAAACCCTGCCTTGCTGAGCACCAGGCCCACAATAGCAAGGAGAGAGATGTAGAAGATTAGCTGCTCTATCGCCATAATGGATGATTTGCGATCGTGTAGTGTGGGTACAAAAAACGAGATGCTGTCTCTCCACGAGTGGAGTAGGCAGCACCTCGGCTGGAGAAGTGACCCGGGAGGGGCTCGAACCCTCGACCCATTGATTAAGAGTCAATTGCTCTACCAACTGAGCTACCGAGTCATACTTTATTTCCCCTGTTGGCAGGGGGCTCTCTTGTGGATTGCTCTGCAAAGGTACAATAATTTTGCAGAAGGACAAGGTGCTGCGTGATCTTATTTTGCTACAAGGTATCTATTTCGCTTATCATCAGTCGAATAAATTCCTGTTTTTCTTGTTCTTTCTCCGCCGATTGGCAGACATGCGTAGCCGAGGCTAACAATGAGACACATTTGGATCTT
>NZ_CAKRLH010000143.1 GCF_934359325.1 uncultured Porphyromonas sp. | reverse complement strand
GTGGTACGGCAAAGCTCGGTCGCGACTCCAGGTATCAGGCCATCCTTCCTCTGCGTGGTAAGATCCTTAATGTCGAGAAGGCTATGCCTCACCGTGTTTTTGAGAATAAGGAAATTCAGTCGATGTACACCGCCCTCGGCGTTTCTGTAGGTACAGAGGAGGATCCCAAGGCACTCAATTACTCCAAGCTGAGGTACCACAAGGTGATCATCATGACCGATGCCGATGTCGATGGTGCCCACATTGCGACATTGCTGCTCACCTTCTTCTTCCGTCACATGAGAGCATTAGTGGAGGAGGGATACATTTACATTGCTAATCCGCCGCTCTATCAGTGTCGGACCAAGAGTGGGGACAAGATCGAGTACTGCTTCAATGAGGAGGATCGAGCTGACTTTATTGCTCAGTATGGAGCAGGAGATGAGTCTAAGATCCTGACGCAGCGCTACAAGGGACTCGGAGAGATGGATGCGAGTCAGCTGTGGGAGACGACTATGGATCCTCAGGGACGCTATCTCAAGCAGGTTACTCTCGAGAATGCCGTCGAGGCTGATCGAGTCTTCTCTATGCTGATGGGTGAGGACGTCGAGCCTCGAAGAGACTTTATCAGGGAAAATGCGACCTTCGCTACAGTGGATGCATAGTATGTATGTCGTCCTTCTGCAAGAGGACGATTATTAGATTTTAGGCGAGTGCAACTGACGGTTTGTTGGTTGCACTCGTCATTTTTACAGGTTTATTTTCTAAAGAAATAGATTATTGGGATGAGGAACTTGACAGAGGAGGAGATCAGACTTCTGGAGGATACCAGACGGTGTCAGGCAGATGACTGGAGTCGCATCGAGGTGAGTGAGACCTTCGATCCCTCACAGCTGACTGAGGTCACGTTTGTGGGGCATTGCAGCCTCGGAGACCTATCCGGCACGCATGTGGATCGGTATGGGATCTGGCGAAATAATGGGATCTGTCATGCTCTACTGAAGGACACTACGGTAGGCAACGGTGCCTATATTGCCAATGTTCGAGACTGTATCTCTGACTATGATATCGGAGAGGATGTGACGATCAGTAATGTCAGTGCCATCTACATGTCTGGTCCATCTACCTTCGGCAACGGTGTCCCTGTACCGGTGCTCAATGAAACCGGTGGCATCGAAGTACCTCTCTCTCGCAAGCTGACCGCACAGATTGCTTATCTACTGGTGACCCTGTCTGAGTCAGACCCTGCTCGGAAGGAGTTGCTCAGGCTGATTGCTCAGGATGTAGAGGAGTGTCGCTCGGCACGGGGAACGATAGGAGACAATGTCAGGATCGTCAATACCGGCACGATCATAGATGGCTACATTGGTGAGGGAAGTATCATCGACGGTGCGTCGATCCTAAGTGACTTCTCCCTCTGTAGTCGACCGGGATACCCTGCACAGGTGGGCAATGGAGTGATCGGTCGGCACTTCATCGCGGTGGCAGGTGCATCGATGGTGGATAATTGTACGCTGCACATGGTATTTGTCGGACAGTCTGCAATGGTGAGCAATCTCTTCTCTGCCAATGAGTCTCTGATATTCAGCAACTGTAACCTGGAAAATGGGGAGGCGGCAGCTATTGTAGCCGGTCCATTCACCGTCTCGATGCATAAGAGTTCCCTGCTCATCGCAGGCTTTTTCTCATTTCTCAATGCCGGTTCGGGATCCAATCAGAGTAATCACCTCTATAAGACCGGTCCCATCCATCACGGGGTGGTGGAGCGGGGAAGTAAGACCTCAAGCGACTCGTATATCCTCTGGCCCTCGAGGATCGGTCCCTTTAGTCTGATCATGGGACGACACACGGACCACGTGGATACCTCCTCCTTCCCATTCAGTTATGTGATAGAGAATCACAACGAGACCTACTTGGTGCCGGGTCGAGCGCTTCTGACCATCGGTACTATGCGTGATGCCAAGAAGTGGCCCTCTCGAGATAAGCGGCCGAACGACTGCAAGCTCGACTGCGTCAATTATAACCTCCTCAGTCCCTACTCTGTGGGGAAGATGGAGCAAGGGTATCACAAGCTGCAGGAGTTGCTTGACTTTGTGGGGCAGCACGATGAGACCTATATTTATCATAATCTCCACCTTAAGTCATCGTCCCTGCACCATGGACTTAGGATCTACAGGCTGGGGATCGACAAGTTTATTGGCAACTCGCTCATTACACGTATTAGGGACAAAGCGGGTAGCCAGGAGGTCTCCAGCATTAGCGATCTGAATGAACTACTGCGGCCTGATCACGCTGAGGGAGTAGGTCTCTGGACTGACTTATGTGGCATGATTGCTCCAGAGATGGGTGTTAGGCATCTCACCGAAGGCTTGAGAGAGTCGGCTTATGCGACGATTGACGAATTTAGCCGCCAGATCCGATCTCTGCATCAAAGGTACTACGAGCTAGAGTGGGACTGGAGCTACGACCTGATCTACCGGTGGTATGGTCTCGATCAGTCCGAGACTCTGTCCTCTGAGATGATCTATGAGATCCTGGATCGGTGGATCGATGCAGTACTGACGATTGATCGTCATCTCATCCAGGACGCAGACAAGGAGCATGCTATTGACCGACGGATATCATACATTTCTACCACTGCTTCGGACATCGAGGAGGAGCTTGACCAGGATGAGTATGTCCAGTGTGTCCGAGAGCATATGGAGCGGAAGCAGAGCCTCTACGACTCAGTCATCAGCCAGTTACGGGTTTAGTTCGAAGGAGAGGTCTCGTCTATACGAGAGTCAGCCCCCCACATCAGCTTCTTGCGTAGGTTATCAAAATACTGGTAACCGCTGGTGTGGAGTACTCTAACTGTGCGATCCGACTTACGCACTGTTACCTTACAATTGTCCGGGAAGTCCTTTCCTCTTCCGTCCAGAGCGATGGCAAAGGTTCCTGATCGGCTGTTGATCTCAAAGTCTATCTTCATGCTGTCGGGTATAAGTATCGGTCGCATCGTGAGCGAGTGGGGCGCTATCGGGACAATGAGAAGGGCGGAGCAGTCAGGGTGAACCAGTGGTCCACCTACGCTCAGGGCATAGGCTGAGGAACCGGTAGGCGTGGACACGAGCACGCCGTCAGCCTGATAGTCGACCATCCACTGACCGCATACCTTAGTTGTGACCCGGATCATGCTCAGTATGTCTCGCCTGATGATGGAGACCTCATTGAGCGCAATCCCCTGATGAAGGACCTTACCCTCGGGAGAGGTCACCACAGCCTCCAGAGTGGCCCGCTCGTCCACCTGAGCCCCTCCTGATCGTATCTCATCCCAGTAGGAGGAAAGGACATCAGGCTGCATGCTGGAGAGGAAGCCCAGATGCCCGGAGTTTAGACCGATGATACCTGCCTCCGTGCCGGCCACCAGCTTTGCCCCTCTCAGGAATGTGCCGTCCCCTCCGATGCAGATCATTAGATCCGTGTCGATAGTCCCGCTGAGGGGGTAGGTCCTCACGCCCGAGGGAGCCATGTCGTGCTGGATTAGGTATCCAAAAAACCGGCTGTCTATGGTTACCTCGTCTGCCCTGTCAGCCGTCAGGATATCTAGGATACCTCGAAGGGTATCGGGTGAGGCGGTCTGGTGGGTCGAGCCTATGATGTGTATCCTCATAAATCTACTCTAAAGGTCTTTGAAAATCCTCGTAGACAAAGATAGCAAAAGGGGCGAGATCGGAATATCCGATCTCGCCCCTTTGCTAATAGACCGCTGTCAGATCTTACTTGTGCTCAAGGAGAATGGTCTTGGTAGGACGATCGCAGACGGAGCTCGGACCCCAGTACTGGATTGGACCGGGATAGACGAATGCTGTCTCCTTAGCCCACTCCTCGCGGTGGTTCTCAAACTCTCTGAAGGGGGCGTCCTCCAGGTCTACCAGTGCCTTACGGATCACCGGCTTGTCCTTACCACCACGGCGCTCAATATTGAACATCATTGTGATCGGAGTGCCGCCCGCAATCCACTCGGAGACCTCCCTCGTGAGGTTCTGCACTGAGCTCATGTATCCCGTCAGACCGGCCTCGATCAGCTTACTTGCCGTAAAGCCTAGAGTATAGCAGTAGTCTGCGTCAAAATTGGACGGAGCGGCGCAGCGACCCTCGTATCCGAGGAAGTGATGCTGAGTCTTAAAGGATCCCTCGTACTTCCCCTCCTTCTTCCACTCTGAGAGTTTCTTCGCCACCATACCCGAGAGGAGTTTCTCCGTCTCGATGAGTGACACCTGTACGTTGCCGTGTGGGTCTC
>NZ_CAKRLH010000142.1 GCF_934359325.1 uncultured Porphyromonas sp. | reverse complement strand
GCTATGATAGAGAAAGTTGTGATGGGCACTAAGGTGCCTGCTAAGATGTGGCTGAGTGAGGTGGAGGACTCCTGCTTAGAGCAGATCATCACGCTCGCATCGCTCCCCTATGCGTACAAGCACATCGCGGTGATGCCGGATGCTCACACCGGTAAGGGCATGCCAATCGGTGGTGTCCTTGCGACGCGAGGTGTCGTGATCCCCAATGCTGTCGGAGTCGACATCGGCTGTGGTATGTGTGCCCTCCGGACAAGCCTCACGACGGAGGACCTGCCGCGAGAGCGACTCTCCGCTTTGGTGGCCTATGCGAGGGAGCGGATCCCTCTTGGCTTTGACAGTAGGGAGGAGCCGATGGATGAGAGTCTGCTTCCCGACAGAGAGCTTGATGATCTGCCCTGCCTGAGGAGTAAGAAGCAAGCTCTGCTGCGGCAGATCGGCACACTCGGGGGTGGCAACCACTTTATCGAGATTCAGCGTGACACCGCGACCGATGAGATCTGGGTAATGATCCACTCAGGTAGCCGAAATGTGGGGCTAAAGGTGGCGGAGTACTATAATCACCTGGCAGAGCAGTGGTGCGACAGGTGGTATGCCGACTGTCAGCCGGACCTCGCTTTCCTCCCCATAGAGACTCAGGAGGGGAAGGACTATATGCGAGAGATGGAGTACTGCAAGGACTTCGCCTTTGCCAATCGTCGGGAGATGATGGAGGTGGTGAAGGAGGCACTTCGGTCTCTCTGCCCCGGGGTGGACTTTGATCCTCTGATCAATGTCCCACACAACTACGCTGCCTGGGAGAAGCACTTCGGTGAGTACGTGATCGTCCACCGGAAGGGCGCTACACGAGCCTACGAGGGCGAGGTGGGGATCATCCCCGGCTCTATGGGTGCACACTCTTACATCGTCCAGGGCCTTGGCTGTCCCGACTCCTTTATGAGCTGCTCCCACGGGGCGGGGCGAAGGCTCAGCAGGAGGGCAGCCTTCCGTCAGCTCTCGCTTGAGGAGCAGCAGGCCCAGATGGATGAGCTTGGCGTACTCTACGACCTCACAGAGAAGGGGCTAGATGAGGCTCCCGGGGCGTATAAGGACATCGAGGAAGTGATAGCTAAGCAGCAGGATCTGGTGCGGCCGCTTGTGCGCCTTGCGCCTCTCGCTGTGATTAAGGGCTAAGCCCGGGGCACTTCGTGTTGGGTCACCTCCCTGCCATAGCAATCGTATGATAAACGTAAGTTGGTGTCCTCAGACTAAACCCGGTATTAGTCATCTCTATTACCGGTATTAGTCGACACTAAACCCGGTAATAGAGAAGTCTAATATCGGTGTCAGAAA
The DNA here is from genome assembly GCF_934359325.1 of uncultured Porphyromonas sp. Lineage (GTDB taxonomy): Bacteria > Bacteroidota > Bacteroidia > Bacteroidales > Porphyromonadaceae > Porphyromonas_A. Next base: position 2,948 of record NZ_CAKRLH010000142.1, on the reverse strand, counting down.
CGAACGTCTGCTGTCTGCTTGTTGCCAGTCTATTGTGCACGTGTATTCTGGGATCCGATTAGCAGAGGGGATCTCTCTGCAACGGTACAAAAAAAGGGTCGATGTCTCTCGTGGATGAGAGGCATCGACCCTTGCTTGCTATGTGAGTGTGTTACTTGCGCCGCTGGAGGCGGGCGTCCACCTTTGCCGTCAGCACCTCGCGGAGTTGCTCATCGGGGATACGAACAAGTACATCGTGGACAAAGGCTGAGGTGAGCATATCGTGTGCCTCATCCTCGGGGATGCCCCTCTGCTCCATATAGAAGAGCGCTGCCTCATCCAGCAGACCGGTTGCCAGTCCGTGAGCGCACTTGACATCGTCTGCATAGATCTCCAGCTGAGGCTTGGAGTACATCTTTGCCTCCTTGGAGAGCAGGAGGTTTCGATTATGCTGGTCGGCGTCCGTCCGGATCGCACCCGGCTCCACGTAGATCATCCCGGAGAAGCTCCCTACGGAGTGATCCGAGAGAGTGTACTTGAAGAGCTCGTCCGTGTGCCCATCGGTCTCGCTGTGGAAGATATTGGACCAGATGTCGCAGAGGTTGTCGTCGCGCAGGATCGCCAGTCCGTCCATCTGCAGGTCGGCGTGCTTGCCGGCCAGGTCGATGAAGAGATTGATCCTCGTCCGCTCGGGGTGAGAGACGATCTCAGTCAGGGTCATGCGGGCATCCTCACCGATCCGGGCGTGCACGTTGTGGAGCAGGCGCGTCCCGTGAGTCTGCTCGATGTAGTCGTAGAGGTGCAGGTCAGCTCGGTCGCGGACGTAGATCTCGGTGGTGATGAGAGCAGCGGCCCCCTCCTCGGGGAGGTTGCGGTGCGACTGCATCATGGTCACCCGGCTCTCCGCATCGCAGATGATCAGCAGGTGTCGGGCGGAGAGCCCGCGACCGAGGAGATAGATGAGCTCCAGCGGTACCTCCACCCGGCAGTGAGGCTCCACGTAGAGTACCATGGCCTCCTCAGCCAGCAGGTCGGTCAGGGAGGGGACAGCCCGATCTCTCAGGTCGCGCTGTGTCCCAAAGAGCTTAGCCGACTCAGGATGCAGCTCGGCAAAGCGGCTCAGCGGTCCGACAAAGCAGCCCTCTATCTCTGCCCCCTCTGAGCAGAGGAGACGGCTGTCGTCAAGGAGTCGGTAGGGAGACAAGTCGCTCTCCGCTACAGGGGACTGACGTAGCTCGGTGTCGTCAAACATTCCCAGGTCGAAGTGAGCATAGTGCTCAGGTCCGTGCTTGGGAAGAGGCTTCTTGCGAAGGAGCTCCCTCGCCTCCTCGCGACGACGTGCCATCAGAGGCGAGTCTGAGGTGACGCTGTCCGAGAGGGTGAGGAAATGCTCGGTGAGTTGTTGTTGCTTAGACATCATAGCTCAGTCCTCCTTCTGCTCCTCTCTGAGCCAGTCGTAGCCCTTGTCCTCCAGCTCCAGTGCGAGCTCGGGACCGCCTGTCCTAATGATCTCTCCATTCATCAGCACGTGGATGACATCGGGGCGAATATAGTCAAGCAGTCTCTGGTAGTGCGTGATGACAATTGCAGAGAAGTGGGGCGAGCGCATACTATTGACCCCCTCGGCAACCGTCCTGAGGGCATCAATGTCGAGACCGGAGTCGGTCTCGTCGAGGATCGCAAGAGAGGGCTCGAGGACCAGCATCTGGAAGATCTCGTTGCGCTTCTTCTCTCCACCGGAGAAGCCCTGATTGACAAACCTCTTCATCAGGTCGGAGGGGAGCTTCACCTGCTTCTGCTTCTCCTTGAGGAGCTTGAGGAAGTCGGCAGCCTTCATCGGCTCCTTGCCCTCCTGCTTGCGCTTGGCGTTGAGGGAGGCGCGGAGGAAGGAGGTCATGCTGACGCCGGGGATCTCTACGGGGTACTGGAAGGACATCATCAGTCCTTTCTGTGCCCGGAGTGACGGACTCATCTCGAGGAGGTTCTCGCCATTGAAGGTCACCTGCCCCTGCGTGGGCTCGTAGGGGGGGCGTCCCGTGAGGACGTTGGCGAGAGTGCTCTTCCCGCCGCCATTGGGTCCCATGATGGCGTGTATTTCGCCGTCGGGTATGTGGAGGTTGATCCCGCGTAGTATCTCTTTATCGCCGATCTTGGCGTGTAGGTTTTCTATATGTAACATGATGTAGTATCTGTAGTAAGTGTCATTATCCCACGGAGCCCTCGAGGGAGATGGAGAGGAGAGCCTTCGCCTCGATGGCAAACTCCATCGGGAGCTTCTCCATCACCTCCTGAGCGTACCCACCGACGATGAGGCCGATCGCCTCCTCCTCGGGGATGCCCCTCTGCTGGCAGTAGAAGAGCTGATCCTCGCTGATCTTGGAGGTCATCGCCTCATGCTCGATGATGGCTGTGTCATTGAGTATATCGGCGTAGGGGAAGGTGTGTGCGCCGCACTTGTCGCCTATGAGGAGGGAGTCGCACTGGGAGTAGTTGCGAGCATTCTCGGCATTCTTCCCCAGGTAGACCAGTCCGCGGTAGGAGTTCTCAGAGTGACCGGCGGAGATACCCTTGGAGACGATGGTGCTGCGGGTGTTTTTCCCCGTGTGGATCATCTTGGTCCCGGTGTCTGCCATCTGGTGATTATTGGTGACGGCAACGGAGTAAAACTCGCCCACGGAGTTGTCGCCCTTGAGGATGCAGCTGGGGTACTTCCAGGTGATGGCCGATCCGGTCTCCACCTGAGTCCAGGAGACCTTTGACCCATTGCCCCGGCAGAGGGCCCGCTTGGTGACGAGATTGAAGACACCTCCCTTGCCCTCCTTGTCACCAGGGTACCAGTTCTGCACCGTGGAGTACTTGACCTCCGCATTCTCCTCCGCCACTATCTCGACGATGGCAGCGTGGAGTTGGTTCTCGTCCCTCTGCGGGGCGGTGCAGCCCTCGAGGTAGGAGACGTAGGAGTCGTCCTC
>NZ_CAKRLH010000141.1 GCF_934359325.1 uncultured Porphyromonas sp. | reverse complement strand
CTCGGCTACTTCGCCGGCGTGGAGTACTACCCGATGGAGGATGGCAATCTCCACTTCTTCCTCACCTACGTGGGTCGCAACTTCAAGAATAACATTGACGATACCACCGCCTCCACCAATAAGTTGCTCTGCGGCTTCATCTACCAGCTCCCGATGTTCTGATCGGGGCAGGCACATCACCTAAGAAGGGAGAGCAGACCCACTGAGGATCTGCTCTCCCTTCTTTATGCAAAGGACTAATGTGGTCATCCCGAACCACTTTGTAGAAACGTCGCATTTCACGTAACTTCGCAGACAGAAGTATGGCTATAATCTGTACGTCCGAACATCAAAATAACATATGAAACATCATCATTATTTGTGGGCACTCTCGGTCTGCTTTCTTCTCCTCTTGGCCTGCGGGTGCGACGACACCAGCCAGACTCCTAGGATTAAGCACAAGGTCATAGAGTTTGACCAAACTGGGGGGACCAAGGTCAACGAGGTAGCTCTAAAGAAGAATCCATGGTTTTTCCACTCTCTTATTGTCTACGAGCAAGATCCATCAGCCACCACGGTCAATAAGGTCAGGGAAAGGGAGCTGACGAAGGACGAGATGGAGATCACCACCACGAAGGACGGCGACAAGGTCATCCATTATGACTGGATCACCTTCTGTATCTCCAAGGACACCCGCACGATTACCGTGACCGCTGAGGAGAATAAGACAGGGAAGCCACGATCCATTTACTTTATGGCGTTGGGCATAGTATGGGGACCCTCCTTCACTGTCAATCAAAAGGAGTGATCCGGTCCTCCACAATTCACCTAAAAAGGGAGAGCAGATCCACTGAGGATCTGCTCTCCCTTTTTTTGTACTTGGATGAGTTGCTTACTTCTGCTTGGCAGCCTCGGCCTTAGCCTCGTTGATCATCTCCTGACTCGGCAGGATGAAGACCTCCACGCGGCGGTTCTTAGCACGACCCTCAGGGGTACCATTGTCAGCGATGGGCTGGTCGGGACCTACACCATCGAGGGTCATACGGGTGCTGGACACCTGATGCTCGCGGAGGAAGTTTACCACGCTCTGAGCGCGACGCTTAGAGAGACCGACATTGTAGGCATGCTTACCGGTGCTGTCGGTGTGACCTACGATGCGGATGTTGGTCTGAGGGTTGGCATTCATATTTGCCGCAAAGCGAGTAAGAGCCTCCCGAGACTGGGGGCTGAGTGCGGTGTTGTCAAAGCCGAAGAGGATGCCGCTGTCGAAGGTGACGCGGATCGCCTCACCATTATTGACACGCTCCACCTCAGCCTCAGGGACAGCCTTCTCGAGCTCCTTAGCCTGCTTCTCCATATGGTTGCCGATGAGACCACCGGCGACACCGCCCACGATGCCACCGATGAGGGCACCTGCTCCGGCATTGCCTGCCGTATTACCGATGCCGGCACCGATGGCGGCACCTGCTGCGGTACCGGTACCGGCACCGAGGACGGTCTTGTCCATCTTCTGTAGGAAGCCACAGCCGCTGAGCGAGATGCTGAGGGCAAGGGCGGAAGTAGCGAGGATTGTTGTTGTCTTCTTCATGATTCTTCTATTCTACTGATTCAAAATTAATAGTTACCCAACGTAAGTCAGTACTCACGAGGGCCAAAGATCGCCGTGCCGATGCGCACATACGTCGCGCCGTGCCTAAGGGCGATCTTATAGTCTTGGGACATGCCGATGGAAAGCTCACGGAAGGAGGGCTGATCAGCAAAGTACCGGTCGCGCACCTCACCGAGGAGCTCCTGCATGCGGGCAAACTGCCACTCCACCAGCTCCATATCATCGGTCAGCGAGGCCATCGCCATCAGCCCGACCACCTCGACATGAGGGCAGTCGTCGATCAGCCCCGACTCGAGGAGCTCATGCAGCTCTGTCTCATCCAGTCCGTGCTTCGACTCCTCACCCGAGATATGGATCTGGAGGAGGCACCGTATCGGACCCCGCTCTGCGGGACGCTCCTGGATCACCGCCTGCCGCTCGATCTCCCTCAGGAGCTTAGCCGAGTCGACGCTCTCGATCGTGTCTACAAAGGGGGCAATGTACTTGACCTTATTCCGCTGAAGCGTCCCGATCAGGTGCCACTGCACATCGTCAGGCATCTCCGGCTGCTTCGCCACCATCTCCTGGACGCGATTTTCGCCAAAGATACGCTGCCCGGCATCGTACGCCTCACGGAGCTTCTCGACGGGATGAAACTTCGACACAGCGACGAGGCGAACCTGCTCTCCCAGCTCCCTCCTCAGGGTCTCTATGCGATCGGCGATGGTACTCATGGGCTGCTCTTACTCTGCTGCGGGCTTAGACTCCGGAGCCTCGTACTGAAAGGCGTCCACCAGCTGCGTCTCTGCGATCGAGGCGATGGTCCAGTCGGCGAGCGTTGTCTTCATCTGCTTCTCCAGCTCCTCCAGTGCGTCCCTAAAGTCATTCGCCTGCACCAGCATATAGGTGTACTTCTTCTTCTCCACGCCATTCTTCTCGTCCAGCTGGATAAATCCCACCTTTGCCTTGTAGAAGAGCTGACCGTTGTTGAAGAACGTCTCGGAGTAATTCACCTTCTTGACGCTGTCGAGGCGGAAAGGGCCACGGCTCTCCATCTCCCCACTCATACGCTCCTCAGCCTCGGTAAAGGTTAGGGCATCGACGAGGTAGTACTCGTGGACCTTCTGGACTTTGCCGGACTCGGCGATCTCTTTTTCGTAAGTGACTTTGCACTCAAACCAACTCATGGAGCTTAATATCTTTCTTAGTAAAACTTATCTGCGGATGATCTTGCGCGTGATGAGGTTATTGACCAGAGGATTGGCATAAGCGTCAAAGATCATATGTGCCACCTCCTCCCGGTCCTTGGTTGCCACCTTGGCGGCATCCATCTGCTCCTCCACGTAGAGCTCGAAGAGCAGTCGCTCCTTGCGGCTGTACATGGAGTCAAATTGGTCTCCACCGCGGACGATGTCGTAGGCGATGTAGTTGGAGGGGTAGAAGCGGTAGCTGAGGAAGATCTGCCGGTCGATCTCCCGGGCAATGGCAGCCAGTTGCTCATTCTTGCTTGCCTCCGGCTCGTAGAGCGAGGCGAGGTCGTGCAGCGGCTCAGCCACCTTGATATGGACGCGTCCCTTCCTGCCACTCAGACCGGTACGCATACTGACGAGATCCTCTGTCGGCTGCTTCTGGTAGTCCGGGTTGCGCCGACGAGCAAGGAGTTCCACCGCCTTGAGTGCATCACAGGGGTCATACTCGTAGGAGATCGCCATCGGCACTAAGTGGAGACTCTCGATCGACTCGGCGATCGAGGCCCCCCTAGGGGCGCTCAGCGTCAGCATCTTCAGGAGACCGGGCTGTGTGGTGTCGTCGGAGTCCTTCGCCCGACCATCTCTCTGCGCCAGCCAGATATGCTCCTCTCCCTGCTCCACGGCAGTCCTTATATACTCCGAGAGACGCTTAGACTCCAGCAGGGTCTCACGCACCGGCAGCCCACGCTTCACCACCACGCCGTCACAGAGCCTCACGAGGGTCCGTATCCAGGGACGCTTCAGGAGATTGTCCCCCAGCGTCATCCTCGGCATCGAGAGACCCGACTGCAGGAAGAGCTGATCCAGTATGGCGGAGTCGAGGATGATGTCCCGGTGATTGGAGACGAGGAGATACTTTGTACTCCCCTCTCGGTCGAGATTACTCGTGCCGGAGATGGTGGTGGAGAAGGTGGTCTTATCGAGCAGTCCCGAGAGACCGGCACTGATGAAGAGGCGCTTGAAGTCAAAGATCGACCTCACCTGCTCGCTCAGCAGCGTCTCACTCTCCGGCGAGAGATCGAAGCCAAAGGTTTCGGCAAAGTGACGAAACCCCTCATCCCCAAGCAGCTCCACGATGGCGTCATGCACCTCGTCATCCGCAAAGGGACGGATGGTCTCGAAGTGCGGATCGGTCGTACTATGGTATTGATTATCCGGCATATCTAACATAACTACGTGATGGACCCCACCAGCGGTCGGATCCCATTACTCTCGTAAAGGTACCACTTTTCACTCATCCCGTATCATAATTCTCTCAGGAGTGCCTATATTATAAGGTCAAAAGTGCTCACCGGCACAGATAGCCGACATAGGCCGAGTACTCCTCATCTATCACTCACCACTGCTAAGTTGTCTGCAAATATACGCCAGAGTCCCCAACCGATAGTCTCCTCAAGTCACGAAACGTCTCCTAAGTGCATATCCTAGCACTTGTGGTCAGTTACCCAAGTGCACCATCTAC
>NZ_CAKRLH010000140.1 GCF_934359325.1 uncultured Porphyromonas sp. | reverse complement strand
TCGGTGTAGAGGGAGAAGCGCTGGCTCATCACGCCGATGTGCTTCTTGATCCGCTCCCCCTCGCGGAGGATGTCGTGTCCGGCGACGGTGCCGCGCCCTGCCGTCGGCTTGAGGATGCCGCAGAGCATGCTGATGGCGGTGGACTTGCCGGCACCATTGGCGCCGAGGAAGCCAAATATCTCTCCCCGATCGACGTGGAAGGAGATGTGGTCCACCGCGGTGAAGTCGCCGAAGACCTTCGTCAGCCCCTCTACCTCTATCACTCGGTCACTCATCGTCGTCTGTCGATAGGAGGAGGAAGGCATCCTCCAGGGTGGGCTCCGTGGCGACCGCTCGGCTGCCTGCGAGGCGGACGTCGGTAGCGATATGGGCCCTCAGCGCCGTCTCGTCCGCCCGGTCACGGAGGGTGATGTGGAAGGAGTCGCCAAAGGCGTATGCATGCAGCACCTCGGGATAGCTCTCCAGCGCCTCGAGGGCAGCCATCCGATCGGTCGTCTCAAGGCGGTAGAGCGGCAGGCGGTACTGCGAGACCAACTGCTCCGGTGTGTCCATGGCGATGAAGTCCCCTCGACGCATAAAGGCGACTCGGTCGCAGCGGCTTGCCTCGTCCATATAGGCAGTGGAGGCGACCACGGTGACACCATCGGCGGAGAGCTTGCGGAGCATCCGCCAGAGGTCGGTTCGGCTGATGGGGTCGATGCCGGTGGTAGGCTCGTCGAGGAAGAGGACGTGTGGCTTGTGGATGAGAGCGCAGGAGAGGGCAAGCTTCTGCTTCATCCCTCCGGAGAGATGGGCGGCGAGGCGCTTCTCGAAGGGCTCGATGTGAGAGTAGATGTCGGCAATGAGGGGATAATTCTCCTCCACCGTGGTGCCGAAGAGAGTGGCGTAGAAGTCCAGATTTTCCCGCACGGTGAGGTCGCCGTAGAGGGAGAAGGTGCCGGGCATGTATCCGATGTGCTGCCGCAGCTCCCGATAGTCCCGCACCACGTCGTATCCGTCCACCGTCGCGCTGCCGCTCTGTGGTCTGAGGAGGGAGCAGAGGATTCGGAGGAGCGTGCTCTTACCGGAACCGTCCGGACCGATGATGCCGAAGATCTCTCCCCGTCGGACGGCGAAGGAGAGCCCCTCCGGTGCCGTGCCGACACCGACCGCCTCGCCTGCCGGACTGCGGTAGACCAGCCTCAGCCCATCCGCCCGGATGATATCGTCCGTCGCCCCCTCCATCGTCACTCTGCTGCGGGTCGGAGTAGCTCGCCGTACATACCTATCTTGAGCTGTCCGTCTTCGTTGGGTACCCTAACCTTGACGGCGTAGACCAATCCAGCACGATCCTCTTGCGTCTGAACGGACTTGGGCGTGAATTCTGCCTTCGGCGAGATCCAGCTGATCGTTCCGTCGTAGGTGCGAGTCGCGTCCTCGCCGGCACTGCCGTCCACGCGAACCTTTACCCTCTCCCCCACGTGGATGAGCCCGAGATCCTCCCCGGTGATGTATACCCGCAGGATCATCTCGTCCAGGTCGGCGATGCGGAAGAGCGGATGCCCCGCCGCGGCAAGCTCGCCCGGGTGGACATAATTGGCGATCACGGTGCCGCTGATCGGGGACTTGATCACCGACCGGCGGATCATATCGCTCACTTGCTCTATCTGCACGTCGATGGCAGACCGCTGAGCAGAGAGCTGACCCCTGCTGCCCGAGAGGGTAGAGCGGGTCGCCTCGAGCTGTCCCTCCAGCTGGGCAATGCCGGCATCGAGGTCATCGAGCTGCTTCTTCGTCGCCACATCGGCATCGAGGAGCCGCTTGACCCGATCTCTCTGAGAGCGCAGGTCGCTCAGCTTCGCCTCCAGTGGGGCTGTCTGTGTCTCGATATTGGGTGAGGCGACCGCCACGCCGGCGCCCGACCGGCGGAGAGCCTCCCGCTTGAGGGCGAGCTGGACCGTATCCACTAATCCCACCTCGGCGCCCTCCTCGAGTCGGTCACCCTCGGCGAGATCCCAGCGGATGAGCTTCCCGCTCACCTCACCGGAGACTAAGATCTCCGTCGCCTCGAAGCTCCCCGTCCCGAGGACGCTCTTGTCCTCCTGTCCACAACCTACGCAGAGGAGCAGCAGGAGGAGGACGAGAGAGCCGTATCGTATCTCATTCTTCATCTTCATCACTATCCTATCTATTTATCTCTCGATCTCCGCCAGTCCATAGAGTGCCTCGAGGTACTCTATCCTGTGGAGGTCGGCCGTCTGCCTGGCGGCCGTGTACTTCGTCAGGAGCTGCAGCGCATCGCGACGTGTCATCACGCCCTCCTCCACCTGCACGGCGGAGCGGTCGTTGATGCTCTTGCGCAGTGTCACGATCTCCTCATCAAGTCGCATCTGCTCTGCACTCTGCTGCACCTTATGCCGTGCCTGTGCCAGTTCGGCAGAGGTCTTTTGCTCAAAGGTCTGCCGCTGCATCTCCGCCATCTCCGTCATCCCCCGGAGACGGGTTCGCTGTGCCCCCAGCCCGTAGAGCTGACCAAAGGTCCACTGGAAGCTCAGCCCCACCATCCCGAAGGGGTGCGCCCCGGGCTTGAAGAAATTGGGGTACGGATCGGAATACATCGCCGTAGCGGTCAGCATCACCTGCGGCACCAGCCCGGCGAGGTAGCTGTCATAAGTCGCCTGCGCCTCTGCCGTCAGCGCATCGTAGTACCGATGCTCCGGACGAAGTGGGGCGACCCGCCCGCCGGCTGGAGCCTTAGGTTCGATCGGGGTAGGGGGCAGGACCACTTCCGTCCCTTCGCTCAGCGGGAGACCGGTGTAGATCGTCAGCGCCTCGATCAGTGCCCGGCGCGTCTCCTGCAGGGCAGCGCGATCCTGAGCCGCGCGGAGCAGCTCCACCCGGATCTCCTCCGCATCCGCTCGGGTGCCCACGTCATTGGCTATCGCCACCTCGACCCGCTCCTCCTGACGGCGAAGCTCCTCGATGAGCGTCCTCTGGAGGGCGGTCTGACCGTCCACCTTGAGCAGCCCGAAGTAGATCTCCGTCACCGACTTGCGCACCTCCCTCAGCACCTCCTCCATCCGGGCGTCGCTCTGAGCCTGTGAGGCTCGCATCACTGCCCCCTCGGCGGCGGCATGGCCACCGTCCCAGAGCAATTGGGCGACCGATATGCCGACGCCCCGCTGCATCTTGGGGATCGATGGGATCTTGATCTGTGAGGCAATGCTCGCCATTGTCTCATCCATCATGCCGTCCCACACCTCCTGGGTGAAGCCCATCTGCTTAAGGAAGGAAGGGATCGCCACCTGCAGCTTCTCCCCCTTGATCAGGTCCTGCTTCGTGGGATTGGGCACGTCGGAGAGGTAATTGACCCCGCCGGTAAGGCTGATCTGGGGGATATAGACGTACTTCATCGCCCGGCTGCTCTCCTGCACCACCCGGTCCATCACCTCCCGCTGTCGGAGGAGAGGGAAGTGGCTCTCCGCTGCTGCGCGCACCTCCTCGAGGGTGATCGTCCGGAGGGTATCCCCCTCGGCGCGAACCGGGAGGCAGCCCGTCAGCAGGATGACGGCGAAGAGGATATATCGTATAGGCTTACTCATATTGATTGGCTCTCATAGGATCGTAGATCTCTGCAAATCTACCAGTTTCTTGTCAACTCTTGAGGGCAAAGTGTGTTATTCGGTCCGATCCACCGACTTCACCCCCTTTGCCTGGCGGATCAGGCGTATGAGCTGCTTCAGCGACTGCTCGTCATCCGCATAGAGGGTAAAGAAGCCGAGGAAGAGCCCGTCATTGGACTCTATACGGAAGTTCTTCAGTCGGACTCCCTTCTCCAGCCCGATACGTGTCGATATATTATTGACCACCGTGATGTCGTCCTCGCCAACCACTCTCAGCGTCACCTCATGAGCCGCCCTGTCAGCCGCCACGCCCGCCCACTCGGCCTTGTGGATGCGGTAGCTGTAGCGGGTAAAGAGGTCAGACGCATTGGGACAGTCGTAGCTGTGGATCCTCATCCCCGTCCGGGAGGCGTAGGCAAAGATCCGGTCGCCATAGATCGGGTGGCAGCACTGAGCCAGCTCATAGTCGATGCCGGTCAGTCGCCCGTCGATCAGGATCACATCCTTGTCCGCCGTGGACAGCTGCTCCAGCTCTGTCTCCCGCTCGTAGTCCTCCGCCGACACCTTAGGCCTCGACTCTTTGGCGCTCTCGGTCCGCTCCTCCAGAAGAGCCTTGTAGTCCACCAGCACCTGATTGACCTCATACCGCCCCTCTGCCACGGCGAGGAGGAAGTCGCTCTCGCCCTTGTAACCGTGACGCTTCATCAGCCGGGCAAATTCGCTCTCATCCCACTC
>NZ_CAKRLH010000139.1 GCF_934359325.1 uncultured Porphyromonas sp. | reverse complement strand
CAGGACTACCATATGTGGTTTGAGCCGATCAAGCCGATCAAGTGGGAGGACGGGGTGCTGACGGTACGTGTACCCTCCCGCGACTACTACTCCCGCATCGAGTCGCAGTACCTCGAGGTACTCAAGGAGTCCCTCGGGATCGCCTTTGGGGACAATGTGAAGCTCAATTATCAGATCCCTGATGAGACCCTTCGGCGGACACTGGAGAGTATGCCCCGCCAGAGCCTAAGAGGCACCGACATAACCACGATCCAGGACATCGAGCCATCGACAGATCTATCTCAGTCTGCACCAGAGGCTCAGGCGGCGCCCTTCCGGACGCACCTGGATGCCAGGATGAAGTTTGACAACTTCTACGAGAGTCTCTGCAATCGGCTCGCATACACTGCCGCTCGATCGATCATCAAGAAGCCCGGTAATAACGCCTTCAATCCCCTCTTCATCCACGGCGCCTCCGGAGTGGGTAAGACGCACATCATGCACGCCATAGGTAACCAGCTGGTAGCCGACAATCCCTCCATGAGGGTGATCTACATACCGGCTCAGACCTTCATGCGTCAGTATGTCTATGCAACGATCAAAGCGAAGCAGCCGGAGCTATTCTTCGACTACTACCACAATATCGATGTCCTGCTGATGGACGACATCCAGGAGATAGCCAGTGCCAGCAGTACGCAGAATGCCTTCTTCCAGATCTTCAATAACCTGAAGCTTCTCGGCAAGCAGATCATCATCACCTGCGATCGTCCCCCGGTAGAGCTGAAGGGCTTCGAGGACCGGCTCTACACCCGTCTGAAGTGGGGTCTCACCGTGGAGATCGAGCGCCCGGACGTGCGACTGAGGAGGATGATCCTGCAGTCAAAAGTAAAGGACGCCGGAGTGACGCTGTCCAATGACGTCTTCAACTTCATCGTAGAGCATGCCAAGGACAATGTGCGAGACATCGAGGGATCACTGACATCACTGATGGCCTACTCGCTCTACAACGATGTCCCCCTGGACATCCATCTCGCCCACCGAGTCATGTCCCAGACCGTAGGCATACAGGAGCATAAAACGGATCTGAGTGAGATCATCGACACCACCTGCCGATACTATGGCGTATCACAGGAGGACATCGAGAGCAAGAGACGGAAACGGGTGATCGCGCTTGCCAGACAGACTGTCATGTATCTCTGCAAGGAGTACACAGACACACCGCTCAAGGTGATCGGTCAGGCCTTAGGTAATAGGCACCACTCCACCGTAATATACGGCTATAACAGCATCCGGGATCTGATACAGAGCGACCAGAAGGTGGCAAAGGATGTGAAGGAGCTCACCACGATGCTGGGCCTCTGAATCTGAATGGACAGAGACACTGAATAAGCTATCCCAAGCCGTCCGTCGCATCGACGAGGCTGCTCCCGGAGCCGCTTGAGACTCGCAAAACAGGACCGACTATCAGCAGGCAGAGGTCCGCTTCATCTAAACCCGGTATTAGTGTCGACTAATACCGGGTTTAGATTTGTCTATTACCGGTATTAGATTTCTCCGAGACCGAGACCGATACCGGTCTGAGCGCTTCGCCCACTCGTCCATACAGAAGTGCTTAGGGGTGACCTCAGCAGAGTCTACTATGCAGAGAAGCGGAGCCCGTTCATCTGCTGTGTAATACCGAAGTACCGATGCCCCATCAGGATGGTCTCTCAGACGCAGAACCGGCAAAGCCGGCTGGAGCCCCTTGCAGATATCACATAATTGTCCTACCTTTGCAGAGCAATGAACCTAAGAGGGGATTGTAAAATGCGGAAATAGCTCAGTTGGTAGAGCGCAACCTTGCCAAGGTTGAGGTCGCGAGTTCGAGCCTCGTTTTCCGCTCAGGTTTTGAGGAGAGTAAGAGAGTATCTTACCCTCCTCTTTTCTTTTTTATCTTACACCCTACCAGCACCTCGGCACAGCAGATGAGCCAGGTATCCGGCACCCTCAGCCGGAGTAAGGCGGAAGGGCTGTGTGCCTCTGTGCCGACACAGGACCAGCTGCACCTGGTCGGATCCATCCACCAGCACTGGACAATACGGACGATACGAGGATGGGATACCACACTCCTTGAGAAATCCGAAGACCGACTTGTGTCCCCTGCTCATCCCCTGAAGCACAAAGATGTCAGATGGGCGAGCTGCACGGATGCGATCATCCAGTCCGGGTGCTTGGTGTAGTGAGATCTCGATGAGCTGCGACCAGACCATCTCGGGAGCGGCCGGCTGAGCTGAGACGGCGGGAAGGGTCAGCCGATAGAGCTTTTTCCTAAAGAGCTCATACCGCCCCCCCCCAACGGTCTCAAATACCGCCCCGCCCTCTGTCGTGGGCTTGAGGATATCGCTGATCTGTGTCGCTGTGAGTCCCCTGTCCGTCAGGATCCTATAGAGGGCATAAGGGTCCCCGGTCAGATCCAAGCACCCACACGCCTCATCCCAGAGAACCAACTCGTCCTGTGCCACCTGCCGATCCAGATACTCCTGCTCCTCCCGCAGATGAGCCATAGTCTCGATCGTAGAGGAGATGAAGGAGGGATTTATCTCCCGAAATAGTGGGATCAGGTTATGGCGGATGAGATTTCTCGTGATGGAGGGATCCTCATTGGAGGAGTCCTCCACATGGGGTAGCCTCTGCTCAGAGAGATAACAGAGTATGTCCTCACGCATAACAGACAGCAATGGACGCCAGATACCGGTCCGCACGTCATACGTACGCATACCACAGAGACCTCTCCCGCCTGTCCCCCTGGCAAGATTGAGCAGAAGTGTCTCCACCTGATCTCCCGCGTGATGAGCCACAGCAATAGCAGTGGCTTCCCGGTCGACCATAAGTTCGTCAAACCATTCGTACCTCAGTACCCGAGCCGCCATCTCTATGGAGAGCCCCTGATCCCGAGCGTAACCTGTGGTGTCGAAGGATCTGACAAGGAGCTCAGCGTCGGGAAAGCGCTCACTGCAGAGCCTGCGCACAAAGGCCTCGTCCCTGTCGCTCTCTTGTCCACGGAGGTGAAAATTGACGTGCGCTGCGATGACCTTGTATCCGGACTTGTAGAGCAAGTCCGTCAGGCACACAGAGTCCGCCCCTCCACTCAGCCCCACGATGATCGTAGAGCCCTCTGGTACAGTATGGTCCTGAAGTGTCAGTGACATAATGGCAAGGAGTGCCTCAGGGCACAATAGCTCTGAGGCACTCCGATGACATCGATAGATACTCCTCTATTACTGGAGATCGACCTCTCGAGCAGACTCCTCAGCAAGCTCGGGATCGACTAAGACACGACCGCAATACTCACATGCAGTGATCTTCTTGCGGGACTGGATGTCGATGACCCTCTGAGGGGGGATCTTATTGAAGCACCCCTTGCAAGCTCCGCGATCGATCGTCACGACCGCCAGCCCGTTTCGGTACGAGTCGCGTGTCCTGTGGAAGGCTCTAAGCAGGCGCTCATCGATCTTCGTCTCGAGCTCCTTGGTCTGATCGTGGAGCCTGTCCTCCTGATCCTTGGTCTCAGAGATGATGGTATCGAGCTCCGTCCTCTTGAGCTCCAGATCCTTTTCTCTCTCCTCAGTCTCGTGGCTCAGCTCCTCCATTGCCTCCTCCAGACGAGCGATGCGCTCCTTAGCGAGGCGTGTATCCTTCTCGAAGCCCTGTATCTCGAGCTCCTGATACTCGATCTCCTTCACGAGGAGGTCATACTCTCTATTATTGCTGATGTTATGGAGTTGCTCATTGTACTTCTTTATCAGTTCATTGGAGTTGATCGTACTCTCCTTATACTCGCCGATTAGACGATTGAGATCCTCGATCTCCTCCTGATCCTTCTGATAGCGAGTGTGGCGCCCCTCGATCTCATCCTCTAGGTCGCGCACTTCCTCCGGCAGCTCGCCGCGGATGATGCGTATACGATCGATCTCACTGGTCACCAGCTGCAGCTTGTACAGAGCCTTGAGCTTGTCCTGTACGGAGAGCTCATCCTGATCTATAGACTTATTATTTGCCATTACTTCTCTCGAGATAATTTACCGGATTTGCACTATTTACAGAGTAGTGGAGTGCAAATGTACCTATTTTCTCTGACAAGATCTCCCCTAAGATATTCTGAGTCATCAGCTCGGACTCATAGTGTCCATAGGTGGCGAGGACTGTGTAGTCGGTAGCATCGTAGAAGTCGTTGTACTTCGCCTCTCCGGTGATAAAGAGCTCCGCCCCCATCCTCCCTGCTCGTCTGTAGAGGGAAGCACCGGATCCGCTGCAGAATGCCACCCGACTGACCGGTCGCCCGTCATAGCGGCTGTGACAGACCCTCTCCACAGGCTGGAAGTCAGACATCCCGTCCACGATCTCCTCAAGCGTCAT
>NZ_CAKRLH010000138.1 GCF_934359325.1 uncultured Porphyromonas sp. | reverse complement strand
CAGTGTACGGATGAGCGGATCAATATGGTGACTCCTGCGCTCTTTGCCGCCTATCCTTCGCCCCTGGAGATGTCCCGAGCGTCTGAGGAGGAGATCTTTACCTACATCCGGAGCGTCACCTATCCCAATAGCAAGGCCCGCTACCTCAAGCAGTCCGCTGAGTCGATCGTACAGGACTATGGTGGGACTGTCCCCGAGACACTGAAGGAGCTGATGAGTCTCCAGGGAGTGGGGCGCAAGACCGCCAATGTCTATCTCTCCGTCATCATCGGAGAGCCAAGGATAGGTGTCGACACCCACGTCTACCGCGTCTCCAGACGCATAGGGCTGGTCCCTCAGACAGCCAATAACGTCCTCAAGGTGGAGGAGTCTCTCATGCGCCGCATCCCGAGGAAGTACTGGAATCGAATCCACCACTGGCTCATCCTCCATGGTCGCCAGATCTGCTTTGCGCGCAATCCCCACTGCCTCACCTGTCCGATCTCCGACTACTGCCGATACTACGCACGCCGATATGGCGCCAGCGGTATAGAGAAAAAATAGCCAATCCCCCTTATCACACTCTCCTCATGGCACGTAACACACCTATCATCCCTTACATCCCCGTCCTAGATGCTCTGGATCTCACCTCGAATGAAGTACTGATGGAGGAGCAGGCACTGCGGTTGCCCATCATGACCAATAACTGGCCGGACCAGTATGAGTATATACCGGTGAGTGCGGTCAGTGTCGCCTATACGGACACAGGTATCTACCTCAGATTCTTCAGCCAGGGGCGCGGTCTCAGAGCCACGATATCAGAGGATGGTGATCGTGTGCACCTCGATAGTTGCGTGGAGGCCTTCCTACGTCTGCCGGGTGATGAGAAGTACTATAATTTTGAATTCAATTGCATCGGCGCATGCGATGCTTCGCATAGAAAGAGCCGCGAGGAGAGCGACCCTCTATCCCCCGCAGACTACCAGGAGATCAGACGAGCTGCAAGTGAGCGAAGAGACACTCTCTTCGAGCAGCGACAGGGGATCCAGAGCTTCTGGGTATCGGTAAAGATAAGCTGGCGCATATTTGGGCTCCTCCGTACGACAGAGATCCCAGATCACATCGAGGGAAACTTCTACAAGTGTGGGGATGAAACTGTGATGCCGCACTTCGCATCATGGCAGCCAATCGAGAGTCCAAAGCCTGATTTTCATCGTCCGGAGTCCTTTGTGCGACTGGATCTGGCGAAGCGCAGCTGACAGATCGGCTTGGTGTGTGATGACTAAGCATACCCCCCCCCCGAGTCGACCGTCACCATCTGTGAGTCTCTGACGTCTGATATGCCTCAGGATTGTGTCCCGAGGTCGTCTGAATCGAGGTGGCGAGATATTCCCGGATTTTTATTACCGGTATTAGTTTTGACTATTACCCCTAGTAGTGTCGACAAATACCGGTAATAAATCGAACTAATACCGATACTCGTATTTGCTCCATAGAAAAAGGCTGTGCAACCTCTCTGTAGGTTACACAGCCTTTCCTGTAAAGTCGGTATCGGACTTACTCCTTACTTGTCTCGGTCGTAGACATTGCCGCCATAGCAGTCGACAGCAACGATCACGGGGAGTTCCTCGACACGGAGCTTACGGATGGCTTCCGTCCCCAGCTCATCGAAGGCGATCACCTCAGCCTCCTTGACACATAGAGACATCAGGGCTGCTGCGCCACCAATAGCAGCGAAGTAGACCCCGCAGTGGTCCTTCAGACTATTGATGACGGCCTGATTGCGGGCTCCCTTGCCGATCATGGCTCTCAGACCATGCTCCACAAGGGTAGGGGTGTAGGCATCCATGCGTCCCGCTGTGGTAGGTCCGACCGAACCGATCGGCTCACCGGGCTTGGCAGGAGCCGGACCAGCGTAGTATACGATCTGTCCCTCGAAGTCAAAGGGCATCTCCTCACCACGCTTGAGCATCTCGCAGAGACGCTTATGTGCAGCATCACGAGCGGTGTAGATGGTCCCGGTAATGTAGACCATCTCCCCTGCGTGGAGCGTCTTGATGATCTCGTCGGTCAGGGGTGCCGAGATGATACGCTTCTCTGTATCACTTGTATGCATAATAAGTCGTGCGTTTCTTACTTGGTCGAATGATTGGATCAGAGGCTACCCTCGGAGTGACGGGTGGCGTGGCAGCTGATATTGACCGCCACAGGAAGTCCGGCGATGTGTGTCGGACCGGCCTCCACGTGGACGTCAAGGGTCGTCGTGTCACCTCCCATCCCGGCAGGACCGATGCCGAGGGCATTGATCCGGCTGAGGAGCTCCTCCTCGATAGCAGCGAGGTGGGGCTTGGGGTTGCGATCGCCTACGGGGCGGAGTAGGGCGCGCTTAGCGTAGAGTGCGCTCTCCTCGAAGTTTCCACCGATACCTACTCCGACGATGGTGGGGGGGCAGGGGTTGGGGCCGGCGTGCTTGACCACCTCCATGACGTAGTCCTTGACTCCCTCCTCACCATCGCTGGGCTGGAGCATACGGAGGTCGCTCTTATTCTCACTGCCGAAGCCCTTGGGGCTGACGGTGATCTCGATCTTGTCGCCCGGGACGATGTCGTAGTGGATGATGGCAGGGGTGTTGTCCCCGGTATTCTCTCGCAGGATCGGGTCATTGACCACAGACTTGCGGAGGTATCCTCTCTGGTAGCCATCACGCACACCGGCATTGATCGCATCGGTGAGGTTGCCCCCCACGACATGGACCTCTTGCCCGAGGCGGACGAAGACTACCGTCATACCGGTGTCCTGGCACATGGGCTTCTCCTTGTCGTGAGCGATGTCGGCATTCTTGACCAAGGTCTTGAGGATACCACGACCGAGGGGAGAGCTCTCCCGCTCGCTAGCATCCTTGAGCGCGTTGTAGATGTCGGGTGATAGATTATAGCAGGCATCGATACAGAGTCGGGAAACCAGCTCGGTGATGTCCTGCGCTTTTATTTCTCTCATATGTTGATATATCTAAGTTTAAGAGACTCCTAAGAAGTATCTGGCGTTGCGGTTATTGAGATTCTCCTTCTCCTCCTCCGTCGCTCCCAGCAGACCTACCAGGCACCAGGCATCGTATCGTCCGTCGTAGATGAGTGAGTGGTGGAGAGAGAAGTCCTCGATCTCTCCGGTGGACCGGACATGGATACGGGGACCCTCACAGGGGAGTATCCTCTCTCCGACCTTGATGTGGTCCTCATCGATATAGCTTATCGGGAGGTCTGCCTTGATGAGATCCAGTATCCTCTGCTCGAGACGGCATAGATCCTCTCTGGAGAGATTGGGATCCTCATTGAACTTCAAGACATATCCCTTCGCAATATCAGCGGAGTAGAAGTGATCCTCATGGAGGTTAAAGAGCTCTGCAAGGGCGAGCGTCGTCACCTCCTCAGCGGAGTGAGCCATCTTGCGGTAGATTAGCGAGGACTCCACCATCCGGGAGAGCGTGTGGGGCTCGGGGCCAAAGATGGAGGGTCTCGTGATGATGATCTGCTCGCCGATCGCTATCAGCAGGTCGGCATTGCGCCCGAGGGCGTCGGTGAGCAGGTCGAAGTGCTCGATGACAAGCCGCTTCCTAGCAGCCAAGGCTTGATTGACGAAGTCGACGATCTCATACATCTGGGTGAATGCGAGCTGAAACCGCATGTCCAGGTGGAAGGTGGTCGCAGAGTGTAGGTCGGCGAATCCGCCACGGAATTGCATGATCTTCCGCGTGAGGATCGCATCGTCATCATTGGAGAGCTCGAGACCGGGGAACATCCCGTGGATGAGGGAGGACTTACCGGAGCCGGCAGCGCCTATGATGCCGATCAGTCGATCGGTGAAGCTGAGATGAAGCTGGCTGATCCGCTCGCCAAGCTGTAATAAACGCTCACGCCCACGCGGGGCGAAGTACTGGGTCTCTACCCAGGACTCCTGCACTCGCTTGGGCGTGGCGTGAAGTCTTACGCTATTGGTGCTCTCGTCAAGCATCAAAAGTGAAGTGGACCAGAGGGGCGTGCTGCTGCGCGCCGTAGACGTCTACCTCACCAAGGGCACCGCTAGGGATCGGGCGCTTAATCGTCACCTTGACCGCCTTAGCCGGATCAAAATAGATCACATTGAAGACGTCTTCCTCCTTGATGCCATAGAGCTTGGAGAAGGACTCAGCTGTGATCGGCTTGTGCTCCTTGAAGAAATTGTAGTCGTCAAACGTCTTGAAGATAACGTCAAACGTCAGCTCGTACGGACCGGAGTTCTTACTCCGGATCACGTCTGCCATGTCGATAAGCTTATATGTTTTCATCTCTTTCTCTTAATCAAAGTCACTGCATTTGCCGTCCTTGACATCATGGAAGGTGACAGGGAAGTACTGCTTCGGATCATCTACCTGCATCAG
>NZ_CAKRLH010000137.1 GCF_934359325.1 uncultured Porphyromonas sp. | reverse complement strand
GTGGAGCCGCCCTTGAGGAAGACCTTCATCGTCCTCTCATCCGGATAGTAGTGCTTAGTATAGCGCCCTCTCTCTCCGATCTCATCGAGGAGTATCTCTATCTCCGACACGGTGACTAACCCCTTCGCCCGAGGGGTCTCGGCGAGTACACTAGGCAGCTCTATCCTCCTCGCGGAGTAGGTAGGATTGATCTCATCCCGATGATTCATCAGGATGCCGGAGAGGGCATAGATAATGACGATACCGGCAAAGAAGAAGGAGAGGTGCCTGTGGATCCACCGGCACGCCTTCACCATACTCTTAGACCGGTCCCCTCTGGGACTATTTGCCATGGTCAGAGGGATCAGCGGATTTCGTAAGAAAGTCCCTCTATGTGGTAGAGGCTGACGTAGGGCTTACCCTCCTTCTCTGTACGCTCTGCAATGCGGGACCGGAAATTGGCAATCCGCTCCCGGACGCTATTGGTCGCCGCCTCTGCGTTGGCCTTCATGTCGGCAGCGCAGCCACCCTCGCTCTGAGTCTCCTTAGCCTGATCAGCGACCTGAGACTCCCACTGAGCGAGGTAGTCCTCATCGATGCGGTCCTCCACCAGGACTCCTGTCACCCGTACGATGCTATTGACGGTCTCCTGAGGAAAACTGCCGATCGGCTCACCCGCCTCTATGCGGAGGGTCTTGGTATCGTCGCTGCCCATGAGGAAGATTTTTCCTCCGCCATGCTTGCAGATATGGGTACAGATCCCCTCGATCTCGATGGTATCACCGACCAGGCTATCCGGGTCTGCTAATACCTGATCCACCTCGAGGGCGGCAGGAGTCACCTCCTCCGCGGAGGCTTGTTCCTTATTCTTATTACTATTATCCCCGCAGGATGCGAGGCCGAGGGTCATACCGAGGAGCAGCGTAAGGCTCCACTTGCTGATCGAAGTCATCTTTCTTAATCTCTCTGGTTATGCAATTAGGGACCACTCCCTATATCGCTGCAAAGATGACCCTAATCAAGACGTGAGCCCATTCCCACAAGTGGGTATATTATGACTCAACGCCTACCCTCTTTAGGGTATTCTACCGGTAAAGCCCGATAATTACCGGAAAACGAAGTAGACTGCCAGGACGAGACAGACAAATGCGGCGAGGTGATTCCACTGCAGCGGCGTCCCTCGGAAGAAGATCACCGTGAAGAGCGTAAAGACGGTGATCGAGATCACCTCCTGGATCACCTTGAGCTGCAGCAGCGTAAAGGCCCCACCATTGCCCACAAAGCCGTACCGATTGGCCGGCACCTGAAAGGCGTACTCCATCAGCGCCAGCCCCCAGCTCAGCAGGATCACCACATAGAGCGGTGTACTGTCCCGGAGGATATGGAGCTCCTGGAGCTTAAGATGCCCATACCAGGCAAAGGTCATGAAGACATTTGAGACCAGCAGCATCGCCACCGTTAGCCATCCATTCATATCAGCAGATACACACTATATATATAGGGTAAAGAAAAAAGATGCCCTCCCATCAAGCCCACGAAGGTACGAAGTAATGAGCCCCCGACAAGGGCGCCGATGGACCGACTTAGTACAGAGTCCAGTACAAAATTCCCCAAAGTACTACCTTAAATTTGCAAGGTACTGAGACATTACGTATCTTTGCCCTACGATAAAGGAACAGAATCACTATCACCAACCATAGTAAGAGCATCATGGCAAAGACTGACTTGGCGGACAAGTTCCGCTCACAGATGAGACGAGGGCTCCTGGAGTACTACCTGCTCCTCCTGCTCGACAGTCGCCAGGCCTACTCGGCAGACATCATCGATCTGCTCAAGGAGGCCGACCTGCTCATCGTGGAGGGTTCACTCTACCCTCTCCTGAGCAAGATGCGTCGTGCCGGGATCATAGGATACACCTGGGCGGAGAGCACTCAGGGACCTCCTCGCAAGTACTACACCCTGACAGACAAGGGGCGAAGCATACTGGATAAGCTCAATCAGAACTGGGCGGAGATGAATGCCCAGGTCGAGCAGATACGAGCTGCCAAGTATGAGAATAACGGTCCGCAGATCACACCCGCCCCTATGCAGGAGCCGGTCGATGAGATGCGACAGACAGATAAGGAATAGAAAACCAAGAAGGGCAAACGACCCACAGAGCATCATGAAAAAGAACCTTTCAGTCACCCTCGGCGGCCGCTCCTTTACGATCGATGAGGACGCCTACTTCGCCCTTGACGCCTACATCGAGGGCATCCGGTCACACTATGCTCCCGAGGATCCGGACGGCGAGATCGTCTCCGACTTCGAGAGCCGTATCGCCGACCTCTTTGCCGACGAGATCCGGCAGCAGGGGCCCGGAGCCACTATCACCATCGATGCCGTTCGCCGCACGATAGAGCGGGTCGGATCGCTGGATCGCCTCTTCGACGACGAGGAGGAGCAGCATCCTATTGAGGAGGAGATGCCGGCAGCCGATGAGTCTATCCACTACGACACCGCTGCCCCCGAGACCGAGACGGAGCAGAGGAGGATCCCCACCCCACCGATCCCACCGACCGCCATGGAGGGGCCGCGTCCCCGACACATTTACTACCGCTCCACCGTGGACCGCTGGCTCGGCGGTGTCCTCGGTGGTCTCGGAGAGTACCTCGGCATGGACGCCCTACTCTTCCGCCTCACCTTCATCCTATTACTCTTCACCCCCGTCGCACCGGCGATCATCCTCGTCTACCTGGCGATGACAATCTTTGTCCCTCAGGCCAAGACAGTGACCCAGCGACTTGAGCTCCACGGCAAGCCGGTCTCCCCCTCGACGATCTGGCAGGACATCGACGAGACGATCACCAAGAGCGAGGCGGAGGGTAAGGAGCCGGGCGAGCTGAAGAGCTCCTTCCCCCGCCCCTCCGACTTCCTCTCCCCCGCCTGGCGCAAGGGACTACTCTGGACAGGCTCCATTCTGCTTATCCTGGGACTCTTCGTCGCCATGGGAGGAGTCATCACAGGTCTCGCCGACGGGGATCTCTTCCAGTACGACTTCTTCCACGACGGGGAGTACTTCCGCAGCACAGCGGCCGGGCTCCTCTTTTCCATCGCTGGTGGTCTTGTCGCCCTTCCGATCGCAGCCCTGCTGATCTACGTGGTCGGGGTGATTCCGATCGGGATGATCCTCCGGAGCAAGCACAGCAGCACGACAGTCAAG
This sequence comes from uncultured Porphyromonas sp., assembly GCF_934359325.1. GTDB lineage: Bacteria > Bacteroidota > Bacteroidia > Bacteroidales > Porphyromonadaceae > Porphyromonas_A. The sequence continues at coordinate 1,213 of NZ_CAKRLH010000137.1, read as the reverse complement.
ACCGTCAGCATCGCCCTCTGGGTCATTATCCTGCTTGCCCTCTGGCACATAATATTCTAAGACCTTAGTAGCAAGGTCCGTCTTTTCATACAGCCAAGAACTATTTAAGAATCCGCCCGCCCTCCGATGCGACATCGAGGGGCGGGCTTCTTTTTTGCCTGGGTAGAGGCGGATAGAGTCTGTCATCAGGTCGGCGTGAGACGGCATCCATTCTATTACCGGGTTTAGCGATCACTATTACCGGGTTTAGTCATCACTATTACCGGGTTTAGTCATCAGCCATACCGGTGATGGGCTAGCGGGCGGTACGCTCGTAGCGGGCGCCGGGGAGGGAGCGGACCTTGCCGGAGAGCTCCAGCTCGAAGAGCCGACCGGAGAGCGCCCCGGTCTGTTCGCCGATCCTCAGCGTGAGATCGTTGAGCGTCAGCGGTCCCGCCTCCCGGAGTTCTCTCAGGATGGGATCCTCCTCACCCTCCTCGGTCACGGAGGAGAAGGGGAGCCGCTGCGCCCCGGACCGGTCAGAGAGGAGACTGAGCTCCTCGAGGAGAAAGTCCGGATCGGCAAGGCAGGCGGCTCGCTGCTCAGTCAGAAGCCAATTGCATCCCTCAGATGCGGGATCAAAGATCCGCCCCGGCACGGCAAAGACCGATCGCCCGTAGTCAAGGGCAAGACCGGCTGTGATCAGCGCCCCACCCCGTCTCGCGCTCTCGACGACGACGGTGCCTCGGCTCATGCCGGCGACTATGCGATTGCGGAGGACGAAGTGCTGGGGGAAGGACTTGGTGTAGAAGGGATACTCCGTCACGACACCGCCACCGCTATGGATCATCTCCGAGGCGAGATCCCGATGACGTGAGGGGTAGATGGTGTGGTGTCCGTGAGCCACCACGGCGACGGAGCGAAGTCCGTGCCTGAGTGCTGCACGGTGGGCGAGGGCATCGACTCCATAGGCGAGCCCACTGACAATGATCAGATCGGGTCTCAGCTCCGCCCAGCGCTTCACCATCCTCTCCACCACATCGGCGGCGTAGGTGGTGCAGCGACGGGTCCCGACGATGGCGATCATCGGTCCGTCGGTCGGGAGGGTCCCCTTGACATAGAGGACGAGGGGCGCATCGGCACAATTGAGCAGATACTCTGGGTATCCTTCTTCGCCATAAAAGAGCGGGGTGATCAGCTCGCCGACACTCGCTCGCTCATCGAGGATCCGGAT
>NZ_CAKRLH010000136.1 GCF_934359325.1 uncultured Porphyromonas sp. | reverse complement strand
GTCCGGGAGGAGCCGCACCCCGCCGACCCGTCCAACGCCTTCCCCTACACCTTCACCACGCTGGAGCGACGGAAGTCATAGGAAAATCGGACATTTGCACTCTGTAATTGAGAAAAAAATAGAATAGTATGAATATAGCAATCGTCGGCGCCAGTGGTGCCGTGGGACAGGAGCTGATCAAGCTGGTCGAGGAGCGGGACTTCCCGTGCGACACGATCCGCCTCTTCGGCTCGGAGCGCAGTGCCGGGCGGTCCTACACCGTCAAGGGTAGGGAGGTGACCGTGGAGCTGCTCGAGGAGGGCGATGCCTTCCGCGACATAGATATTGCCTTCGTCAGCGCCGGAGCAGGCACGTCTAAGGCCTTTGCCTCCACCATCACCAAGCATGGCGCCCTGATGATCGACAACTCGAGCGCCTTCCGCATGGACGAGGATGTGCCGCTCGTGGTGCCGGAGGTGAATGCCTCTGCCGCCCTCTCGGCTCCCCGGCGGATCATCGCCAACCCCAATTGCACCACCATCCAGATGGTGGTCCCCCTGCAGGCCCTCGAGCGCAAGACGCACATTCGCCGTGTCCACGTCGCCACCTACCAGTGCGCCAGCGGTGCCGGTGCGAGCGGTATCGCAGAGCTGGAGCAGCAGACTCACGACTATGCCGAGGGGAAGCCGCTGGAGGTGAAGAAATTCTCCCACCAGCTGCTCTTTAACCTCATCCCTCATATCGATGTCTTCCAGGAGAATGGCTACACGAAGGAGGAGATGAAGATGTACAACGAGACCCGCAAGATCATGGGGAGCGACATACGCGTCAGCGCCACCTGCGTCCGCGTGCCGGCACTCCGCGCCCACTCCGAGGCGGTCTGGTGCGAGCTGGAGCACCCGATGACGACGGAGGAGGCTCAGGAGGCTTTCCGCACGGGCGAGGGCTGCATACTGATGGACGACCCGGCACAGCAGGTCTACCCGATGCCGCTTGACCTATCAGGGAGGGACGAGGTCTTCGTCGGCCGTGTCCGTCAGGACCTCACGGACCCCAATGGTCTATCCTTCTGGTGCGTGGCAGACCAGATCCGCAAGGGCGCGGCACTCAATGCCATCCAGATCGGCGAGTATATCATTCGTAACAAGTAATATATGACACTACTGAAGAAACTTCTGCCGGCAGTTGCGTCGGCACTACTCCTCACCACCCTCACCGCGACAGCACAGACCACGGCTGAGATCCACTACGACTTCGGACGACACGTCTACAATGACCTCTCGGGAGAGAAGCCGATCCTCATCAAGCTCGGCCACCTCTCCTACGACAAGTGGGGACGCAACTATGGCTACATCCGGCTCAATCCCGCCTCCGAGCGGCTCTACGACTTAGATGCCCGCCTGCAGAGGGACATCAAGTTTGTCGACGCACCGCTCGCCCTTCGCCTCGAGTACCACGGCGCGATGCGCTTCATGTCGGACCGCACCCACGCCATCTCCTCCGGTATCTCCTACCGATTCCACAACGAGTATGTCGACCTCACCGTGGCGCCCAGCTACCGGTATGACTTTGGCTACGAGAAGCCGCACAACTTCCAGCTCTGGGGCGATGCCGCCTGGACCAGCTGGAATCGCGTCTGGACCATCCGCGGCTTTGCCGTGCTGCGGACCAACCTCGGCGCCGATGAGGCTCGCCGTCGGGTGATCTTCCGCGCCGAGCCGCAGGTGTGGTGCAATGTAAATCAATTTGTCGGCGTGCCGGACGAGCTCAATCTCTCCATCGGTACCGAGCTGCGGATGGAGTACAATACCCTCCTCCCGGAGGCCTTCCACGTCCGTCCCACCATTGCAGCCAAGTGGACCTTCTGATCCTCTGAGGATAAAAGCATAAAAAAGGAGCGAAGCGGTCATCAGACTGCTTCGCTCCTTTTTTTTTTGCTCCCGACTGCCGATCCCGCAAGAAGAGTCCCTCGAACTAATACCGGTAAAAGAATATCGGCATCCGCAAGGAGGCCCGTTCCATAGGCATCGGTCGAGGCACGCAGTGCCGAAGACCGATGTATAAGCCATACCAAATAGGCCTCGACCCCTTGCGGGTCGCCGGGAAGGGGGATCTCTGCTCGACGACCCGCAAGGGGTCGAGGGTGTAGGGATGGGGCTCAGTACATCGGTCACCGCTTCGCGGATGACCGATGCCTATGGAGCGAGCACCCTTCGGGTGCCTCACGGATGAGCCCCCCTGGTATATGATTACTCCAAAGCTCAAATGCGTCACCCCTGGGAATCGGGGACAGTCTGCCATCCAAATTTGCTAAAGATTGGTAAGTTTGTGGATGATGGGAAGGATAGAGCCTTCGCACGATCAATCAATGGACTATATACAACTTCGGCAATGAAAGATTTCTTCAAAATGGTAGGCGCATCCTGTCTGGGATTTGTGCTGGCCAATGTGGTACTCATCATCCTCTCGATGCTCGTCCTCGGGGCGATGATCGGCGGTATCACCGACCTGATCAAGAGCAATAAGACCAAGACAGAGGTGACCCTCTCCTCCGGCAGTGTCCTACTACTCGACCCAGTGGGCGAGATCGCCGACACTTCCGTGGACGACACCTTCAGCTCGATCCGTTCCCTGGGTGGTGACAATAGCAAGAAGAGCTACACTCTCCCCGAGATCATCGGGGCGATCGAGGAGGCGCGGTCCAGTGCGAAGGTGGACGCCATCGTGCTGAGGTTGGACAAGTGCTTCATGAGTTTTGACACCGCGCAGGCGATCCGTGACGCACTGCTGCGCTTCAAGGAGAGTGACAAGCCGATCTACGCTTACGGCAAGGCCTTTACCCTCGGCAATTACTACATCTCCTCCGTGGCAGACAAGGTCTACGCCGGTCCGGAGGCGATGATGGCGCTGTCGGGTCTGAGCTCGCAGATCCCCTTCTACACCGGTCTCCTGCAGAAGCTCGGGGTGAAGTTTCAGATCTTCAAGGTTGGTACCTTCAAGAGCGCCGTGGAGCCCTATATGCTCGACCATATGAGCGAGGCCAATAGGCTGCAGACACAGACTTTCTTAGACGGTCTCTGGCAGGGCACGGTGAGCGAGATGGCTGCCTCCCGCGGGATCGATGAGGAGGTCTTTCAGCGCTATGCCGACGAAGGTCTCTTCATGAGCCGTATCGATACCGCCTTAGTGTACGGGCTGGTCGACTCGCTCGTCTACGAGACCGACCTCGAGCAGGTACTTGCCTCCAAGATCTACGACGATGAGGACGAGGACGAACTGGACGAGGTGCGGGCGGACCTGGTACTCAACGCGCGTAAACCGGTGAAGTCGGTGAATAAGATCGCCGTCGTCTACGCCGAGGGCAATATCGTGGATGGTCGTCCGGCGAGTGACAATCCCTTCGCCACCCAGTCCAAGCTGATTGACCAGCGTATCGCCGACAAGCTCCACGAGCTCGCCGATGACGACGATATCAATGCCGTGGTGCTGAGAGTCAACTCCGGTGGCGGCTCTGCCTCTCAGTCGGAGCTAATCTGCCGCGAGGTGATCCGGCTCAAGGAGCAGAAGCCGATCGTCGTCTCTATGGGCGGTATGGCTGCTTCGGGCGGGTACTACATCTCGTCCAATGCGAGCGAGATCATCGCCGGACCCTACACGCTGACCGGTTCGATCGGCATCTTCGGCATGTTCCCCACCTTTAAGGGCACAGCGGACAAGCTGGCGCTCACCTTTGACACCGTGAAGACGAATAATATGTCAGACTTCGGTGACCCCATGCGCGAGATGCGCCCCGAGGAGCAGGCGCTGATGCAGAAATACGTGGAGGAGGGGTATGACCAGTTCCTCACCCGCGTCTCGGAGGGTCGCAGTATGACGAAGGCGCAGGTCGACTCGATCGGTCAGGGCCGTGTATGGCTCGGACAGGACGCCCTTCGTCTCGGACTTGTCGACAAGCTCGGTACCCTTGATACGGCGATCCGGGAGGCTGCCCGACTCGCCGACCTGGACGACTACAAGGTGGTCGATATGGTGGAGAAGGAGGACTTTTGGTCGTCCCTCTTCGGTACCAGCATAGAGACCCGCCTGCGGATGATGACCGCCAGCCGGGAGGATCGACTGATGGAGTACGCCGCCCGGATGCTGGACAGTCAGATGGGTGTCCGTGCCCAGGTGCCGTACGAGCTGCAGGAGGGCCTATGGATGAGCAAGCCCCGGGAGAGCAGTCTCGTGCCGGCTCTGCTGCAGTAAGGATAAGAAGAAGCGTCGCTCGTCGTGAGGATCGGAAGCCACAATATCCTACTCAAGGTCCCCGCCCTGCTCTATGGGTGGGGCGTAGGGGTGCGCAACTTCCTCTACGATGAGGGGATGCTCAAGGGGTACAAGTCCTCCATCCCCGTCATCTGTATCGGCAACGTCGCTGTCGG
>NZ_CAKRLH010000135.1 GCF_934359325.1 uncultured Porphyromonas sp. | reverse complement strand
GAGAAGAACAGCGACGTCAATATCCTCAATCTCTATCAGGCGGGACTCGTGATGGGCGTCCCGGACTACTACTCCGATGAGGCTGCCTATAAGGGCAATCAGGAGGCCTACCGCACCTACTTTACCCGTGTCTTTGACCTCGTTGGGATGGAGGAGGCTTCGGCGCAGGCTGACCGACTCTTTGGCTTAGAGAAAGATCTCTCCAAGATCCTCTACACGATGGTCGAGCTGAGAGACAGCCAGCGGAATTACAATAAAATGTCTCTCGAGGACTTCTATGCTCAGCACACTTTCCCCTGGAAGCGCTACATCGATGGTCGCGAGGGATACGAGTCCGTGAAGGAGCTGAATGTCGCACAGAAGGACTACTTCGACCGCTTCGACAAGTGGTTTGCTGCTACCTCGCTGGAGGACCTGAAGCTTTTCCTTAAGGGACAGCTCATTGATGGTGCCAGCGATCTCCTCAGCAACGACTTCCGCGAGGCAGCCTTTGCACTCCACGGCAAGTCGATCGCCGGTAAGGAAGAGATGAAGCCGCTCTGGAAGCTGGGCGTCAATCGCGTAGACAACTGCCTCGGTGACGTGATCGGCAAGCAGTATGTCGCCAAGTACTTCCCCCCGGAGGCAAAGGAGCGTATGACAGAGCTGGTAGACAATCTGGTCTCGGCTCTCAGCTCCCGCATCAACAACCTCTCTTGGATGACCGCCGCAACTAAGGAAAAGGCTCAGGAGAAGCTTGGTGCTTTCACCGTCAAGATCGGCTACCCGGATAAGTGGCTCACCTTTGAGAAACTGAATACCAACAATGAATCACTCTATGCTTACAGCAAGGAAGTAGGCACCTTCCTCACCCGTCGCAACACCGCTGACCTCGAGAAGCCTGTTGATCGCGACCGCTGGCTGATGAATGCTCATCAGGTGAATGCTTACTACAATCCGACAACCAACGAGATCTGCTTCCCCGCAGGAATCCTGCAGCCACCTTTCTTCAATCTCAATGCCGACGACGCAGTCAATTATGGCGCCATCGGCGTCGTGATCGGTCACGAGATGACTCACGGATTTGACGACCAAGGCTGCAACTACGATGCTAAGGGCAATATGGAGAATTGGTGGACAGAGGAGGATCGGAAGACCTTCGACGCTGCCACGCAGAAGCTTGCTGCGCAGTTTGATCGCGTAGAGGTAGCGCCCGGGCTGATGGCCAATGGTCAGATGACTCTCGGTGAGAACATCGCCGACCAGGGCGGACTCCTTGTCGCCTACGACGCTATGGTCAAGGCCACTGAGGGTAAGGAGTACCCGGAGATCGATGGACTCAGCCGTGACCAGAGATTCTATCTCGGCTATGCCCGCGTGTGGGGACAGAATATCCGTCCTGAGGAGATCATCCGTCGCACCAAGACGGACGTCCACAGTCTCGGGAAATTCCGCGTCAATCAGACTCTGAAGAACATCGACACCTTCTACACGGCATTTGGTGTCCAGGAGGGAGACTCTATGTACATTGCTCCTGAGGAGCGTGTAGAGATCTGGTAAGCAGATCAGCTCCACGACCAAGCGAGAGGGTGCCACGCACAACAGCGTGGCACCCTCTCGCTCTTTCTAGGGATCAGATACGCTCCATCACTCCATAGTCTCCTCATACTGCTGGGATCGAGTCTGTACGAAGTTGTATGGGTATATCTTCTCCTGCAAAAACCCCTGCCAGACCCTGATCTTTCCGACAGACGGGAGCGAAGCATCCATCTACGTTCGCCGGCGGAGGCCAAAGAGGAGGGAAGTCGAACTTCCTACTTCCAGACATACGATCAAAGGGATCAAATGCGCACCAAAGTTCGGTGCTTTTTAAATAGAGATTGGTCGAGGGAAAGACGTTCTCGTACATTGTCCTACGACACTTCGTGGCTCGAGCGATGCCCAGGGAGCGGGCATCCTTGCGGATGCGGTTTCGCTGCTGACGGACGAGTCTCAAACGCGTCAGTCCTGGGAGGGGACCTCTCCGTTGTGGGATACTCTGAGATTTGTGGTATCTTTAGCGCATCAAATGATGTATAATGACTTAGTAACTAAAGTGTAACATACGACTTATGGAAGGAATGACAGAGCAGATCGGTACCAACGCAGGTCTCGTGTGGGAGGTGCTCCGTGCGAGCAAGAAACCTATGACGGACAAGGAGATCAAGAGCGCTACAAAGATCTCAACCCTGAGGGATGTCCACTTTGCCCTTGGCTGGCTCTCGAGAGAGGATAAGCTGGTCTTTGAGGAGGGCGCTGGTGTGACGGTTAGGCTGAAGTAACCTATCATCAGATCTCTCGAGACCTTTGCAAAGGTCTTCTCTCATCAGATACCCCCGTGAGCTCTCCGGAGCTGAGACATAAAACAAGGGGGTGTGCCGAGTAATCATTTCGGCACACCCCCATTGCATTTGTGTCGGGTGGCGGATCAGATCAAGGGCTTGATGATCGAGCCCCAGAGCTTGTATCCTTCGCCCAGCAAATGTAGCCCGTCGTTGCTGTACTTCAGGTCCAGCTTACCGTCGGAAGTCACAAAGGAGGAGTAGAGGTCCACATAAGTGACGCCTTGTCTCTCACAGACCGCTCGGATCATAGCATTAGTCGGAGCTACTTCGGACATATGCGCCTTATGACCCGGGAAGAGAGTGATCTCGTCTGAGATAGGCAGGATGCTCTGTACATAGACCTCGGTCTCTGGGCTTTCCGCCTTGATCCGACAGATGATCTGCTCGATATTCCGGGCTATGGAGTCTCCCGAGATCCCTTGAGCGAAATCATTGATCCCGATCATAAGGAAGAGCTTCGCAGGTCTGCCGTCCGTGATGGAGCCGAGCCTCTGCAGCACGCCATCCGTCGTATCACCTGAGATGCCTCTATTCCTGACGTGGACATTATGCAGGATCTCAGCCCACTCCCCGCCGTCCGTGATGCTGTTGCCGAGCATCACGATATCCTCTGGCGACGTGGGGAGAGACTCGAAGAGAGTCTGCTTCTGATGCCAGTACGTACTCCTGCTTCTATTCTGGGCAGATAGAGGAGCCCCAATCAGCAGCAGGCAGAGCAGAACGAAATAAACTCTTTTCATGGGATCGGGATTGACTCGTCTTAAGACCGGAGCAGGGGTCAGACGGCGTGGACGAGGAAGTAATTCTTCTTGCCCTTCTGGATCAGCATATAGGAGCCCTCGACGAGGTCATCGGTGGTGGGCATGTACTGCGGATCGCTGATCTTTTCCTTATTGATACTGATGCCTCCGCTCTGGATCAGCTTGCGGAGCTCTCCGTTGCTCTTGAAGAATCCGCACTTGCTTACCAGCAGATCGAGCAGACCGGTACTACCGTCGAAGTCACTCTTCGACACCTCCGCCATCGGCACGCCATCGAAGACCGAGAGGAATGTCTCCTCGTCGATGCTGCTGAGCGTCTCCTTAGTAGCGTTGCCAAAGAGGATCTCACTCGCACGGACGGCAGTGTCGTAGTCCTCACGGGAGTGGACCATCATGGTGATCTCCTCAGCGAGACGCCTCTGGAGAAGGCGCTCGTGGGGAGCCTTGTCGTGCTCCGTCTCCAGTGTCTCGATCTCCTCCTTAGACAGGTCGGTGAAGATCCGGATGTACTTCTTGGCATCCTCGTCGGAGACGTTGAACCAGAACTGGTAGAACTTGTATGGCGTGGTGTAGCGGCGATCGAGCCAGACGTTTCCGCTCTCAGACTTGCCGAACTTACCTCCGTCTGCCTTCGTGATCAGCGGGCAGGTGACTGCGAGGGCATCACTCTCCCCGAGGACGCGGCGGATAAGCTCCACCCCGGTGGTGATATTGCCCCACTGATCGGAGCCACCGAGCTGCAGGCGGACATTCTCCGTCTGATAGAGGTGCAGGTAGTCGTATCCCTGGAGGAGCTGGTAGGAGAATTCGGTAAAGGAGAGTCCCTCGATCGCATTCGCCTCGAGACGCTTCTTCACAGACTCCTTCGCCATCATATAATTGACCGTGATGTGCTTGCCGACGTCGCGTATGAAGTCAAGGAAGCTATAGTCCTTCATCCAGTCGTAGTTATTGACCAGCACAGCGGCATTCTCGGCATCGCTATCAAAGTCGAGGAACTTCTCCAGCTGCTTCTTGATGCAGGCCTGATTGTGTCTCAGCGTCTCCTCATCGAGGAGGTTGCGCTCCTTGGACTTGCCTGAGGGGTCGCCGATCATGCCGGTGGCGCCGCCGATGAGAGCGATGGGACGATGGCCGGAGCGCTGCAAGTGGCGCAGCATCATGATGCCTACTAAGTGACCGATATGCAGTGAGTCAGCAGTAGGGTCGATACCTACATAGCCGGAGACCATACCCTTCTGAAGGGCCTCCTCGGTTCCGGGGATCATGTCGTGGATCATGCCACGCCACTCAAGCTCTTTGATAAAGTTCATATATCGTTACGT
>NZ_CAKRLH010000134.1 GCF_934359325.1 uncultured Porphyromonas sp. | reverse complement strand
AGCTACTTTACCACCATACTTGGGTACCACCTACGCGCCATCGTCTCCGAGGAAGGAAATCAACTCTTATACACCACGTACCATGATATCATCCAATAGTCGCTCGGCGATGCTCGTCCTTTGCCTGCTCCTGCTCTCGGTCTCGGGTCACGCTCAGGAGAGCTACACGCTGCAGCAGTGCCTCGGCTATGCTGTGGAGCACAATAGCAATGTCAGGAAGTCCGCTTATGACCGAGAGAAGGCTGAGAGAGCCCGCCAGGAGGTGCTCGGAGCTCTCCTGCCACAGATCAGTGGATCCGCCGGTCTGAATGACAATCTGAAGAAGGCAAAGTTTATCATGCCCAACTTCATGAATAACTTCCTCCCCGAGAAGATGCGCGACCCCAATGCGTCAGAGTACATGACCATTGAGATGGGGACAAAGTACAGTGCGAATGCGGGCGTGTCGCTTAATCAACAGTTGCTCAATATGTCGCTCTTCAATACCCTCGACATTGCCAAGGTCTCCAAGCAGATGGCAGAGCTGGGCGCCCTCTCGACAGAGGAGGATGTGATCGCTCAGACAGCCACCCTCTACTACGGGGTACAGGTCACGCAGTACGCTGCGTCACAGATGCTACGGAGTGTGGAGCTGATGGAGCAGATGCTCCGGATGATGGAGGTCAATTACGCCAGTGGCTTGGTCAAGAAGGTGGATGTGGATCGGCTGAGGGTCAATCTCACCAACCTCAAGACCCAGCAGTCAGCGATAGAGAGCGGACTCGAGGTGCAGAAAAACTTGCTCAAGCTCCAGATGGGCTTTGAGGTGACAGAGCCGATAGCGATTCCGCCTTTGGACCTTAGGCTTTTGGCTCAGCAGGAGATCGCAGTGGTCGCCGCCCCCACCTTTGAGCCCGTTAGGCATGTCGCCTACAAGCAGCTGCAGCAGCGGGAGAGGATGGCGCAGCTGCAGGAGCGGGCAAAGAAGTACGAGTACCTCCCTACACTCTCTCTGGCTCTCAACCTCCAGTACAATCAGATGAGCGATCAGCTCTTCGGCGGGTCAACCAACTACGGCTACCCGACCGCTATGATCGGGGTGAGTCTCCGGATGCCGATCTTCAGCGGCGGCTCTCGCCTCGCCAAGGTGCGCGAGAGTCACCTCGACCTGCTCAAGGCGCAGGAGGATCTGCACGCACTCGACCAGTCGCTCCGCATGGCTCACCTCAATGCTTCACTTAAGCTCAAAGACACTCAGCGCACCATCTCTCTACAGGAGGACAATAAGGCACTCGCCGAGCAGGTATTTGACCTTGCGCAGAAGAATTACAGCCTCGGCGTCGCCTCACTCTCCGATGTCCTCAATGCGAGCCAGTCTCTCGTGCAGGCACAGATGTCCTACGCCAGCGCACTCGGGGATTACATGAAGGCCTTCATAGACCTGAAGAAGAGCAAAGGCGAGATACGAGACCTTATGGAATAATAGTCACACTTCAGCATTATACTTAGTCATGAAACGAAAAATCTATCTTCCACTAACTATCGTCTTGGCTATTGGGTTCATCGTACTGGTCTTGGTCCTGAATAAGAAGGCGACCGATGCTAAGACTGAGAGTCTCATGGAGGGGCAGTCCGCTGTTGCCGTCCGCACAGAGACAATCAGCGAGAGCAATTATACCGCCTCCTTTGTTTCAAATGGACTCGTATCCGGAGCCCATGATCTCTCCTTTGTATCCGGCATCGGTGGGCGTGTCGTCTCGGTCTATGCGGACGAGGGAGATCGTGTCGCTAAGGGCAAGCTCCTCGTGCAGCTCGATGTGGAGACGCTGAGAGCCGATGCCGAGTCTGCCCGTGTCGCTTATGAGGCGGCGAAGAGAGACTATGAGCGATACAGTCAGGCACATAGCCAGGGCGGTGTCACCGATCAGCAGCTCAGTGCGATGAATACCCAGATGGTAGCCGCGGAGGGACGCTATGTCTCCAGTCGTCGTCGCCTGGCAGACGCTTCCATACAGGCTCCCATCTCAGGGGAGATCTACAAGCGGTATGTGGAGGTCGGAAGCTATGTCAATCCCGGTACCAAGCTCTTCGACATCGTCGATGACTCGCAACTCAAGGCCACCTGCTTCGTGACGGAGCGTCAGCGGATGCAGCTCTCTAAGGGACAGACTGTCTCCGTCACAAGTGAAGTCTATCCCGACAGGATCATCTCGGGTGAGATCTCCATGGTGGGTAATAAGGCGAATCATGCCCTTGCCTTCCCCGTAGAGGTGACGCTGGATAAGGAGAGTGTGGATGGGCTGCGACCGGGGATGTATGTCTCCGTCTCTTTCGGCAACAGCGAGGAAACGCACGGGATCCTGATCCCCCGCAGGGCAATTATCGGCAGCGTCAAGGATGCTCATGTCTACCTCGTCGAGGAGGGTATCGCGATAGAGCAAGCCATCACAGTCGGCGGTCTCATCGGTGATCAGATCGAGGTCCTTGATGGACTCAAGAGCGGCGACTGCATCATTGTATCCGGTCTGATCAATGTGTCTGACGGACTACCCGTCAAAGTGGTTAATGGGTGACAAGCAGCGTAAGGTATGAAAATCGTCAAGACATCTATTGAGCGCCCGATATTTGTCACGGTCCTCTTTATACTGTTGACCGTGCTGGGCTTCTTGAGCTATAGGAGCTTGAGTGCAGAGCTCATGCCGAAGTTTACGCCGCCTCTGCTCAACGTACAGATCATCTATCCGGGAGCCTCGCCGACAGAGGTCGAGAACTCGCTGACGAAGAAGGCGGAGGAGGTCCTCTCGAGTATGGAAGGCATCGACCAGATGCAGTCCTACTCCTTTGAGGGCATGTCGATGATCATGGTCTCATTCGACTTCGGGACCGATATCGATAAGGCGATGACCGATGCGCAGAATAGGCTCTCCGCCAAGCGTGCGGAGCTGCCTCGGGATATCATCTCTCCTATGATCTCTAAGGTATCGGTCGATGAGAAGCCTATCCTAATCCTATCTGCCACGGCGGACATCGGGTCGACGGATCTCTTTGACCTCATCGACAAGCGGGTCGTACCCGAGCTGTCGCACATCAAGGGCATCGCCAATGTGGGGCTGGTCGGCGGCGTAGAGCGCGAGATCCAGATCAATCTCGACAAGGGCAAGATGCAGGACCTCGGCATCACGCCGGTCATGGTGCAGGGTGCCATCCGTGCCTCCAACCTCGACTTCCCCACCGGCTATCTCAGGAGCGATGAGTCGCAGATGGCGGTCCGTCTCTCCGGCAAGATCACCTCCATCGACCAGCTCCGTAAGCTGATCCTCCGCAATGTCAATGGCACTGCCATCCGTCTCGAGGATATCGCTGAGGTGGTCGATGGAGTCAAGGACCCGGTCAAGATGGGCCGCGTGAATGGTCAGGAGGCGATCCTCCTCAATATCCTCAAGCAGTCTGACGCCAACGCCCTCGATGTGAGCAAAGCAGTCGAGGGACAGATCCGCACCCTCGAGGAGCGCTACGCCTCCGATGGTCTTAGGATAGAGGTGGCTCAGGATACCACCACCTTTACCCGCAATGCGATCAGCTCCGTGCTCACGGATCTCTTACTCGCCATCCTCTTGGTGTCATTAGTGATCCTGCTTTTCCTCCATAATATTCGCAACGCCCTTATCGTGATGGTCGTGGTGCCGGTGTCCCTGATCGCCTCCTTCATCGGGATGAGGCTCTTTGGTTTCACGCTCAATATGATGTCCCTCCTGGCGCTATCGCTGGTGATCGGTGTCTTGGTGGACGATGCGATCGTGGTCATCGAGAACGTCTATCGCCACATGGAGATGGGGAAAAACCGAGTCCGCGCCACATGGGATGCGATGAATGAGATCGGCATCACCGTCATCTCGGTCACCATGGTCTTGGTGGTCGTCTTCCTCCCGATCATCTTCACCAATTCACTCGTCTCGGACATTCTCCGGCAGTTCTGTGCCGTAATCGTGATCGCGATCCTCTTCAGCCTCCTTGCCGCTCTGACCCTTGTACCGCTGCTCACCTCCCGACTGGGGAATGTGCAGCCACTGCGCACCGACACCTTCATCGGACGGATGCTCAGCGGGTTTGAGAATGGTATTAGTCACTTTGCAGAGCGTATTTCCACGGTAACCCGTTGGGGACTGAGTCATCGCTGGACGCTAGCGCTCATCGTCGTGGCCATGATGGCGGGTGTGATGGCGCTTTTCCCACTTGGGTTCATCAACTTTGAGTTCCAGCCCTACATGGACCGACAGGAGTGCATCATCCAGCTGGAGATGCCCAAGGACATCTCCATGGAGGAGTCCAATCAACTGGTGCGCAAGGCTGAGGACTGGCTGATGCAGCGACCTGAGGTGGAGAAGGTGGTGACCATGGTCGGCCTTAATAGCGATAATGGTCAGAGCAGCAAGGGGACACCCTATCTCGCTGAGATGAATGTCAAGCTCAAGAAGGTCCCCGGCGGTACTGAGACTTATGTGGCTAAGATCCGGAA
>NZ_CAKRLH010000133.1 GCF_934359325.1 uncultured Porphyromonas sp. | reverse complement strand
CTCTACGAGCGCGCACTCGACCCGGACAAGACCCTCGACATGCTCCGCTTCAATATCGGCTACGGTAAGCGACTCACCTGGCCGGACGACAACTGGCAGGTCTCCCTCGGGCTGACCTACAATATGTACCGGATGCACAACTGGGGCGCCTACTACTACAACTTCGGTATGGAGAATGGTGTCGCCAATGACATCAACCTCTCGCTCAATCTTGCCCGCTCCTCGATCGACAACCCGATCTACACTCGCCGAGGCTCTAGCTTCTCCATCGAGGCGCAGTCGACCCTGCCGTACTCCCTCTGGGATGGCGTCGACTACTCCGACCCGAAGCTCCCCGATGCCGACCGCTACCGCTTCATCGAATACTATAAGGTAAAGGGGAAGGCTCAGCTCTTCATCCCCCTTATGGACCCGATCAATACCAAGCGCACCCCCGTTCTGATGGCGAGTGCGGAGTCCGGCACGATCGGCTCCTTCAGCCCCTACAAGCGCTCTCCCTTCGGCACCTACTACATGGGTGGTGACGGTATGTCCTCCTACTACGGCTACCTCAATGAGATGATCGGCCTGCGCGGCTACCGCAATGGCTCCATCTCCGGTGCCAGCGGACGCGGTGCCTATGTCTACTCCAAGGTCTTCATGGAGCTCCGGTATCCGGTGATCTTTGAGAATCAGGCGACGATCTGGGTACTCGGCTTCGCTGAGGCAGGTAACTCCTGGGAGTACCAGAAGGACTTCAACCCCTTCCAGCTTAAACGATCTGCCGGCCTGGGCGTCAGAATAATGTTGCCACAGCTGGGTCTGATGGGTATCGACTGGGGCTACGGGTTTGATGCCCCGGACGGATCTGCCCAGATCGGTGGCAGCAACGTCCACTTCGTCCTCGGTCAGCAGTTCTGATCAACGGACGTCAGTTACTACCCAACTAAGACAATAAACGATATGAAAGAGATAAGAAAAACGGCTCTCCTCGCCCTCCTTGCCCTCGTGGCATCGGTCGGGATGACGCTCCCCTCTCAGGCGCAAGACTACATCACCTATGCTCTGGTGGATATGCAGTACATCCTCACCAATATCCCTCAGTACAAGGAGGCGACTGAGCAGCTGCAGGAGACCGCCAAGGGCTACACCGCTGAGGTGAAGAAGCTCCAGGATCAGGCCGGCACGCTCTATGCCGACTACCGCAAGCAGATGGGCTCCCTCTCCGCCGACCAGCGTGCCTCTCGCGAGAAGCAGATCGTCGAGGTGGAGAATCGTGCCGCCGAGCTGCAGCAGAAGTACTTCGGTCCCAAGGGCGAGATGGCGAAGCTCCAGGAGCAGCGCATCAAGCCGATACAGGACAAGGTCTACGAGGCGATCAAGCTCTACAGCCGTAAGTATGGCGTCTATATGGTCCTCGATCGCGCCTCCGGCATGGGCACCATTGTCTACGCTGACCCCGCCGCTGATATCAGCAACGACATCCTTAAGATCCTTGGCATCTCTGTGAAATAACGTACCTTTGTGCGTTTCATGACCCTGAATATAAATCAATAACGTAAGATACATTTCCATGAAAAGAACGTTTCTCATCCTCTGTGCTGCAATGCTCTTCCCCATCTTTGCCGGTGCGCAGAGCCACAAGATCGGTATCGTAGACTCTCAGAAGGTACTCAGCGAGATGCCTGAGATGAAGTCCATGCAGTCCGAGCTCGATAACCTCGCCAAGAAGTACGAGGACACTCTCGTGCAGCTGCAGAAGGAGTTTCAGACCAAGTACCAGGACTTCGTCAAGGAGCAGGAGACTATGGTCGAGTCCATCAAGAGCCGTAAGCAGCAGGAGCTGGAGGACCTCTCCAAGCGTATCCAGGACCTCAATAACGTGGCCCAGCAGGATATGCAGAAGAAGCAGGTAGAGCTCTTCGCCCCCATTCAGACCAAGCTCCGTGAGGCGATCAATAAGGTCGGCAACGATGGTGGCTTCACCTACATCATGGACTCCAGCCAGATGCTCTACGTCGGCAACGGCAGCGAGGACGTCACCTCTCTCGTCAAGTCCAAGCTCGGTCTCTGATCGCATCTGACCTAACTCATCATACAGCACCCCCGTCGGACGAAAGCTCGGCGGGGGTGCTCCCATATCGGGCAAGTCGGACATATCGGACAAGTCTGACAAGTCTGACAAGTCTGACGGGAGCCACTCTATCGGACTGGCTGCCGGGGAGCCTCCCTCGATGGTTGGTCTCCCTATGAGATCACCCCCACCCCCGCCGGAGCAGGCTGATATCTATTATCGGGTTTAGTGATCACTAAACCCGGTAATAGTTGTCACTAATACCGGTAATAGATATCCCCCCCTCGGCAGGGGTGTTTCTGCTCTTTGCTTTTCCGGGGTGCCTTCCCCTCTTCTCTCGGTCGGTGAGCTATTAGAGATTTGCGCCATTTTAGATACCTTTGCCCGTACGACACATAGATCACTACAACTTGGCTAAGAGCAAAACACCCCGATCTCACCAGAGATCGTCCACTAAGCGACCGAGTCGGTCCACCTCGCCGGTTCGGAGAGGTGGCGCTCCGTCACGCAAGCCTACCCGTCGGCTCCCCTCCTCGGTCAATACCTCTCACGTACAGGAGAGCTATAGCCCTGAGGAGCCGCAGGCACTCCTCGACCTCATCATGACGAAGTCGGGACGCTCCCGCACGGCCGCCAAGCGGCTCGTCGCCTCCGGGAGGGTCTCCGTGGCGGAGGAGCCGACGACGATGGCGACGCTGATGGTGGATCCCGGCACGACTGTGACGGTGCATCGGCTGGCACCAGTGGCTCCGTTCTCTCACCACCTCATCTCGATAGAGTGGGAGGATGAGGAGTACGTCGTGGTCTATAAGAAAACCGGTATCCCCACAGTGAATACCGCCCATAAGGACCCGCACAATACGGTGATGTATATCCTCAGCCGTCACTATAAGAAGAGCAACCCCGCCGCCAAGCTCTTCATGCTCAGCCGGCTCGACAAGAGCTCCGCCGGATTTGTCGTCTTCGCCAAGACGACGGAGGCGAAGGAGCGGCTTGCCCGCCGATGGAGCAGCGTCGTGCACCATCAGCGCTATGCGCTCGTGGTGGAGGGGATGCTGCCGACGACGGAGGCCTTTGAGCTCACCTCGGTATCTACCCCCGGTGATGAGGAGAAGAGGGGACGCACCGCCGCCCGCACGGAGACCGTAGTCCGCGCTGAGGTGCAGCCTCTCACCAGCTCGGCGGGGGGTAACCTCCATCTCGTGGAGGCGGACGTGGTAGGGTCGCGGATCTACTCGATGCGTAAGATCTTCGGGGACAATAAGCTCCGGATCTTCGGCGACATACGGTACCACTCGCACTTCTACGCTAAGGATCAGATCGCTCTGGCTCAGACCGAGCTGGAGATGACGATGCCACACACGGGGGAGACGCTTCGTCTGAGACGACCGATCCCGTCACACTTCAGACTCCTACTGACACAGGATAAGCGGGAGAAGGGGGAGTAGTTCGATCCCTGCTCTCCTAAGCTCCATTATGAAGACCTTTATACCAAACTTTTATACTGACTCATAGGTATGCGTAAGCATTTAGTCACACTCTTTGCACTTCTTCTGGCGACCATCTGCTCCACGCAGGCAGGTGCTCAGATGTTTGAGAACATTGTGCGGTGGGAGACCGCCCAGACCAATGATGCTGACGGCGTAGTGACGCTCACCTACACGGCGACGATCCAGTCCGGCTGGCATATATACGGCGTGGATCTGCCTGAGGATGGTCCTACCGTCACCACTGCAGACCTCTCCGAGAGCAAGGGGATCAAGGCGCTAACCGGTCTGATCCCGGACAAGAAGCCGGCGACTACGTACGACCCCAATTTTGCGATGGATCTCACCACCTTCGATGGCAAGGTGACCTTTACGCAGAAGGTGCAGATCCTCGACCCGACAAACTTTGTCATCCAGGGGGATCTGATCTGGCAGGCGTGTGATGATAAGACCTGTACGCCTCCAGATCGTTACTCCTTCTCTTACGGACCCAAGGATCTCAAGACAGCCGTCACCTCTGTCCCGACTGCCGACATAGAGGAGGGCGACGAGGTGGTAGAGGACGAGCCTGCTCCTGAGCCTGTCGCTCTCACTGAGGGGGCGGCGGACACGGACGATGCGGCACTCTACGAGTCGGTCGAGAGCGAGCTGAGAGCGTACGGGGACAAGAACTTCACCAGCCCCGATACGTCTCTCTGGAAGATCTTTATCCTCGGCTTCCTCGGCGGTCTGGTGGCACTCTTTACCCCCTGTGTCTGGCCGATCATCCCGATGACGGTGAGCTTCTTCATGCACCGGTCACAGAGTAAGAAGAGTGCGCTCCGGGATGCGATCATCTACGGCCTCTCGATCGTGGTGATCTACGTCGCCCTCGGACTGCTCGTCACCGGTCTCTTCGGAGCCAGTGCGCTGAATGAGCTGTCGACCAATGCGATATTCAATATCTTCCTCTTCCTCCTGCT
>NZ_CAKRLH010000132.1 GCF_934359325.1 uncultured Porphyromonas sp. | reverse complement strand
CGCATGTAGGCCTGTATGTCGTGGTGGGTCTCCTTGGAGAGGTCGTTGGTACTCAGACGGGTGAGGAAGTCTACGATCTCGATCTCCACCCGGTCGCAGATATTCTCATACTTCTCCAGTCGCGTGAAGATTTGCGTAAAGCGCCCTTGGTTCTCCTCTAAGTAGAGCTCCCGCACCATAGACAGCATCGTGCGGATCCGTCCGAGGTAGATCCCCATCTCCCGCTGCACCTGCAGGAGGGAGAGCTCACCGGTGGAGAGAAGCGGTGCGGAGACGAATTGGAGATGGCTGTACTCCTTATTCCCCTTGTTCTTCTTTGCTGGGCGGATCACCTGCTCGCAGATCTTGGCATAGAGGGGGACGAACCAGATCATGAGCAGCATATTGGTGACATTGAAGCAGGTATGGAAGAGCGAGAGCCCGATGCTGACGGCGCTGGTGTAGGAGACGATCTGTGACTGAGCGGCTATCATTGCCGGGTCGGTCAGCGTCTCTCCATTGGTCATCATGCTGATCTGGTCGCTGGAGAACTGGCTCCCCAGGGAGCCAATGTAGTCATACAGCTCCCTCGGGTCGGCTCCCCCACCGCTCACCACCATCGAGGCAACGAGGTTGGTGACGGGGTAGAAGAGGATCAGCACCCAGATGACACCAAGGACATTAAAGAGCAGGTGCGAGAAGGCAGCCCGCTTGGCGGTCGTATTGGCACTCAGTGCAGCGAGGTTGGCGGTGATCGTGGTACCGATATTCTCTCCGAGGATCATTGCCGCACCGATGTGGAAGGGGATCCACCCCTGAGCACACATCACAAGCGTGATCGCCACCATCGCACTCGACGACTGGACGATCAGGGTCAGGACACTACCGATGAGGAGGAAGATCAGGATCGACCCATAGCCCATCCCGGTGTACTTGGAGAGGAAGGCGAGCGCCTCAGGACTGCTCTGCAGGTCGGGCATAGAGTCCTTGAGAAACTCAAGACCCAAAAAAAGCAACGCAAAGCCGAAGATGAACTCTCCTATGGCATTGAGGTTGCTTTTCTTAGAGAATATGAGTGGGATGCCTATCGCCATCATCGGGATCGTGAAGGCACTTATCTCCACCTTAAATCCCAGCAGCGAGATGATCCACGCCGTCGCCGTGGTACCGATATTGGCACCCATGATGACGCCTATCGCCTGTGTGAGGTTGAGGAGCCCGGCATTCACAAAGCTGACCACCATCACCGTCGTAGCCGATGAGGACTGGATCATCGCGGTGATGAAGAGCCCGGTCAGCGCACCGAGGAAGCGATTGGACGTGATGGCGGAGAGAAGTGAGCGGAGGCGATCTCCGGCAGCTTTCTGCAGACCCTCACTCATGATCTTCATCCCGTAGAGGAAGAGACCGAGGGATCCGAGAAGACTGAGGAAGTCGAGTAGACTGTAATTCATGACTTGAGAGACTTACAGAGCAGAGAGAGATGCGGGAAAAACTTAAGGAGTACACCCTCCCCTATTCAATACCTTTGCAAAGGTACCCACAAAATGGCAATAGAGGTAAGGAAGACGACGAAACCCACAAACAAGCAGACGGCATCAATAGGAGAGAAAGTAGTAGATTTGGACATAGGTTGAGACCTTAACGGCAAGGTCGTGTGCCGTATGCGGATAGATCGCAGGGCATACCCTCGTATGTCAAATACTTACAAGACACGGATATGAAAGACAAGCAACTATCATTTACTGAAGCAGTGGTGGCGATGATCACCATCCCGCTCGCACTGGTCATCGGGTCGATCCTCCTCAGCAAGAAAAAGAGGTAGACCGATGGGGATGACCTACTACCGATATTAGATCGAGCCCCATTTCTGAGCCATTTCTCTCTTATCGGGGTACTGAATTTATTCGGTACCTTTGTATGTTACATACATCAAGCAATTACGAAACAATAGATAGAGTACAGATCCGAGATGTTAACGACTGAATTCCTACTGGAGCATACCGATGAGGCGATCCGGAGACTGAAGATCAAGAATGTCGACCCGGAGCCGATCATCGACAAGGTGCGCGCCCTCGACGAGGAGCGCCGACAGACCCAGAGCAAGCTCGATGAGACCAACGCCGAGATCAATAAGCTCTCCCGAGAGATCGGCGGGCTGATGCGCGATGGCAAGCGCGACGAGGCGGAGGAGATCAAGGCGAGGGTGAGTAGCCTCAAGGACCGCTCCAAGGAGCTGACTGACCGCAAGCGAGAGCTGGAGCAGCAGCAGGTCGACACGATCGTGCTCCTGCCCAACGCTCCCTCGGAGACTGTCCCCACCGGCAAGTCAGCCGACGACAATGTCATCGAGCGGCGAGGCGGTGAGGTGCCGGACCTCCACCCGGACCACAAGAAGCCTCACTGGGAGCTCGCCAAGGAGTATGGCCTGATCGACTTCGAGCTCGGGGTGAAGATCACCGGGGCGGGCTTCCCCGTCTACACCGGCTACGGAACGAGACTTCAGAGGGCGCTGATCTGCTTCTTTATGGACAGCGCGCGCGAGGCGGGTTACCTCGAGATCGAGCCGCCCTTTGTCGTCAATGAGGCATCCGGCTTCGGCACCGGGCAGATCCCCGACAAGGAGGGACAGATGTACCACTGCGAGGTAGACGACTTCTACCTCATCCCGACGGCAGAGGTGCCGGTGACCAATATCTTCCGCGACGAGATCGTCGATGAGAAGAGCCTGCCGATCCGCATGTGCGCCTACTCCGCCTGCTTCCGTCGCGAGGCGGGGAGCTACGGCAAGGACGTGAGGGGGCTCAACCGCCTGCACCAGTTTGACAAGGTGGAGCTGGTTCGCATCGAGCACCCCGACCACTCCTACGAGGCACTGGATCAGATGGTTCGCTACGTGGAGACACTGGTCACCAAGCTGGAGCTGCCGTACCGCATCGTCCGGCTCTGTGGCGGAGACATCAGCTTCACGTCAGCGCTGACCTTTGACTTCGAGGTCTTCTCCGCTGCACAGGAGCGCTGGCTGGAGGTGAGCTCGGTATCCAATTTCGAGAGCTTCCAGGCCAACCGCCTGAAGTGTCGCTTCAAGGGCGAGGACGGCAAAATGCACCTTGTCCACACGCTCAATGGCAGCGCACTTGCACTCCCCCGCATCGTGGCCGCACTCCTGGAGAATAACCAGACACCTGAGGGCATCGTCATCCCCGAGGCGCTGCGCCCCTACACTGGATTTGACATCATCCCGGCACCTGTTGCGGGCAAGTGAAGTAGAGCGTCGGATGCGTCACATACGATCATACATCCTTACCCTGCTCCTCACGCTCCTCTCGGGGATGGCGGTGGCGCAGGGTCCCACCGCACGGCTCAAGTCATCGCCCATGCTGACGGGGACTGAGACGCTCACCTTTGACCTCTCCTACTCCGTTGCCTTCATCAAGGGCAGCGTAGGCATAGCCACCCTCACCACCACGCCCACATCGGGAGGCGGCTGCACCACGCGGCTCCTGCTCCGGACGAAGAATGCCGTCGAGACCTTCTTCCCCATGCGGGACACGATGCAGACCTGGTACGGCGCCGACCGACTGCCGCAGCGCTTCTACAAGGGGATCGATGAGAATAAGTACCGTATGCGGGACGAGGTGACCTACCGATTTACCCCCAAGACCGTCTTTACCAGTGCACGGCAGTACCACGAGGACGGCACCCTGCGGGAGTCGCGCGACAGCCGCATCGATGCGACGAGTGCGGCCGTGCTGGACCTGATCTCCATGGTCGCCTATGTGCGGGCGATACCCGAGGACGAGCTGGCAGCTGCCAAGAGCGGGCAGAGCTTCATCATCCCGCTCGGCAAGGAGCTGACAGAGGGGCGCTTCACCTTCATCGGCTACAAAGTGCGGAAGTATAAGGGCAAGTCAGTCAGCACGATGGAGGTAAGCTTCGACATTGGCGACCCGGGATTTAAGAAGAATCAGGACACGCTGCGGCTTTACATCACCCGTGATGCCAAGCGACTACCGATCTTTGCCCGCGCAGAGCTGGCGATCGGCTCCGTGGACTGTCGTCTCGTATCAGACAAGTAACCCCCATGAGTAAGTGTGTTGACCCTCTGGAGCTGATCCGCAAGTACTACGACCCCGTGTCGGAGGCGTACCGCATCCTGACGATCCACAGCGAGCGGGTGACGGCGAAGGCGCTGGATATCGTCGATCGCCATCCCGAGTGGCACTTAGACCGAGATTTCGTCGCCGAGGCGGCAATGCTCCACGACATCGGCATCTTCCTCACCGATGCGCCGAGCATAGACTGCCACGGCACCAAGCCCTACCTGATGCACGGTGCCCTCGGTGCCGACCTCCTCCGCAAGGAGGGGCTGCCACGTCACGCTCTCGTCTGCGAGCGGCATACCGGCACCGGCGTGACGCTGGAGGAGATCCTCCGCGAGGGCTACGAGATGCCGCACCGCGATATGGTACCGATCACCCTCGAGGAGCAGATCATCTGCTTTGCCGACTGCTTTTACTCCAAGGGGAATGTGGAGAAGCTGACCGTCGAGAAGAGCGT
>NZ_CAKRLH010000131.1 GCF_934359325.1 uncultured Porphyromonas sp. | reverse complement strand
AATGGCGTCTCCTTCATCATCCTCGTGGGTATCCTGGCACGCTTCCCCTCCGCAGTGGTGAGCGAGTTTGTACTTCGCTTCAACGTCTCCGGAGGACTCTTTGTCTTTATCCTTGAGATCCTGCTCCTCCTCATCGTGATCGTAGGTGCGATCCTGCTCGTACAGGGGACACGTCGTATCCCGGTACAGTACGCTAAGAGGACCGTCGGCAACCGCATGTATGGTGGTGCTCGTCAGTATATCCCGCTGAAGATCAATGCCGCCAACGTGATGCCGATCATCTTTGCCCAGGCGATCATGTTTATCCCGCTGACCTTTATCGGCTACGGGAATAACGTGTCCCACTTCTGGCAGCAGTTCCTGCAGGGACAAGGCTTCTGGTACAACTTCATCTTTGCCCTCCTGATCATCCTCTTTACCTACTTCTACACCGCTGTGACGATCAATCCCGGTCAGATCGCTGACGACCTGAAGAGGTCCAATGGATTTATCCCCGGCATCAAGCCCGGTAAGGCGACCAAGGAGTACATCGACGACGTGATGAGTAAGATCACCCTACCGGGTGCCATCTTCCTCGCCATCGTGGCCATCCTCCCCGCCTTTGCTCGTCTCGCAGGTATAGACGCACAGTTCTCGCAGTTCTTCGGCGGCACCTCTCTGATCATTATGGTCGGCGTGGTCCTCGACACACTGCAGCAGATCGAGGGGATGCTCCTCCAGCACCACTACGATGGACTGCTCGAGGGGACCCATATCAAGGGGCGTAACGGTAATATGTACCACTGATCTCGAGAGATAGAAACACCTTACACTGATGATCCGTCGCAATCACATTATCCTCAAGACGCGAGAGGAGATCGATAAGCTCTATCTCGCCAATCAGCTCAATAGCCGCACCCTCGCAGAGGTGGCTAAGCACATCCGACCCGGGGTCAGTACGGCAGAGCTGGATAAGGTGGCGCACGACTTCATCATCAGCCACGGAGGCTACCCCGCCTGTCTCGGATATGAGGGCTTCCCGGGGAGCATCTGTGCTTCGGTCAATGAGATCGTCGTCCATGGTATCCCCAGCACGGACGTTATCCTCCAGGAGGGAGACATCATCACGGTAGATCTCTGTACGGAGCTGGACGGCTTCATCGGCGATAGCGCCTTTACCTTCCCGGTAGGGGAGATAGATCCTAAGGTGGCTGATCTGCTCAATACGACCAAGGAGGCGCTCTACCTCGGTATCGACCAGGTAGAGGTAGGCAAGCACATCGGAGACATCGGCGAGGCGGTGCAGAGGCACTGTGAGGCGAAGTTCTACGGTGTCGTCCGCGAGTTTGTCGGTCACGGCATCGGACGCGGCATGCATGAGGATCCCAATGTACCCAACTATGGTCACCGCGGGACCGGTCCCATGATCGAGGAGGGACTCTGCATCTGCATCGAGCCGATGATCACCCTCGGTAGTAAGAACGTCTTCATCAGCTACGACGGCTGGACAGTCCGCACTAAGGATCGCAAGCCGGCCGCTCACTTCGAGCACTGCATGGCTGTGGTCGACGGACGAGCCAAGCTGATGAGCACCTTCGACTACATCTACGAGGTGATCGGCAGGGATACCTTCTGAGGGGAGGGCTTGCAGGAGTCGTAAGGATTTCTTATCATTGAGAGATACATTTCATAACACAACAAGGAGAAAGCATAATGGCAAAAGAACCAGCAATAGAGCAAGATGGTGTCATCATGGAGGCTCTGTCCAACGCTATGTTTAAGGTAGAGCTGGACAACGGACATGAGCTCACTGCACACATATCCGGCAAGATGCGGCTGCACTACATCCGCATCCTCCCCGGCGATCGTGTGAAGGTGGAGATGTCCCCCTATGATCTCACTAAGGGGCGTATCGTCTACCGGTACAAGTGATCCGGCAGTCCGACCTCGGAGAAGTCTCTTATTGTGCATAGGCGATTTTGACCTATATGTAGCTCCGAGCCTCCGGACGGATCCCCTTGGGATCACGCCGAGCTCCACCTATACATACCACTAATTATTGGCGGCGACGACGCTCACCGCCTGAGACTATAGAAGAAAGAGATGAAAGTCAAAGTTTCCATCAAGAAGCGTGACGACGACTGCAAGTTTGTACGTCGTAAGGGACGCCTCTACGTCATCAACAAAAAGAATCCTAAGTTCAAGATGCGTCAGAAGTAATCCGATGGCGGCACACTCGCGAGAGTGTGATCCCATGGATTATGAGGACGACAATCTTGGGCAGATGGTATCTTAGTCTACTAAGACACATCCACTCATTTACGTTTTTATAATATATGGCTATAAGAATAGTAGGTGTAGACTTACCGCAAGACAAGCAGGGACAGATCGCACTGACCTACATCTATGGCATTGGCCGCAGCGCAGCTCGCACTATCCTCGACAAGACGGAGGTGCCTCGCGAGACCAAGGTCCAGGACTGGACAGACGATCAGGCTGCCGCTATCCGTGAGTACATCACTGCCAATTACAAGGTAGAGGGAGACCTCCGCAGTACGCAGCAGATGGACATCAAGCGCCTCATGGATATCGGTTCTTACCGCGGTATCAGACACCGTAACGGTCTTCCCGTACGTGGACAGAAGACCAAGAACAACGCTCGTACCCGCAAGGGACGTAGGAAGACGGTCGCTAATAAGAAGAAGGCGACCAAGTAACACGGTCATCTATAGTTTATGGCAAAGAATCAAACAGCCAAGAAGAGGAAGGTCCAGGTCGATGCCATCGGTCAGGCTCATATCCACTCTTCTTTCAACAACATCATTATCACCCTCACCAACAACCAGGGTCAGGCTATCAGCCAGTCCTCTGCCGGTAAGATGGGCTTCCGGAGCTCTAAGAAGAACACCCCCTACGCCGCTCAGATGGCTGCCGAGGATGCTTCCAAGAAGGCTCACGACGCCGGTCTCCGCAAGGTGACGGTCTATGTACAGGGCCCCGGTAACGGTCGCGAGAGTGCCATCCGCACGATCAATAACGCCGGCATCGAGGTGATGGAGATCATCGACGTGACGCCCATGCCCCACAACGGCTGCCGTCCTCCCAAGCGTCGCAAACCCTGATGATGAGATCCGAGAGCGATCGATGACCTCGTGTCATCGTCTCAGGTGTCCCTCATAGATAAGTGATGGCATAGTGTAGATAAGAGAAATGTCCCTGTAGGAGTCGCGCACCTTACCCTCCGGTAAGCCGGTGCCTCTGCCACTCTGGCGGAGTGATAGATACAGGGACGACGCGCAGCACTGTGCTGATCCCTTGGAGGATCCCACCGATCGATCTCATATAATCCACACATAATAGTAATAGATAAGTCATGGCAAGATATACAGGTCCTAAGGCTAAGGTCAATCGCAAGTTTGGCGAGCCTGTCTTTGGCAATGTCAAGAGTAAGAAGACAACACCTCCCGGAGAGCACGGAAACTCCCGTCGCCGTAGGGCATCCGAGTATGGTAATCAGCTGCGCGAGAAACAGAAGGCAAAGTACACCTATGGAGTCCTGGAGCGTCAGTTCCGCAACTACTACAAGAAGGCCTCCAGTATGCCCGGTGTACGTGGCGAGATCCTCCTCCAGTTGCTGGAGCAGCGTCTCGACAATGTAGTATTCCGTCTCGGTCTCGCTAAGTCTCGTGCTGCAGCTCGTCAGCTCGTCAATCACCGCCACATCATCGTCGACGGTAAGGTGGTCGACATCCCCTCCTACTCCGTACAGCCCGGTCAGGTCGTCGGCGTACGCGAGAGAGATAAGAATCTTGAGATCATCCGCGAGGCGGTACAGAGTCTGGGACACAACCAGTACTCCTGGCTCGCTTGGGATGGTGCGGCACAGGCAGGTACCTTCCTCCACGTGCCCGAGCGCGCCGATATTCCTGAGAATATCGTAGAGCAGTCTATCATCGAGCTGTACTCTAAGTAATAATTGATCCTTTCCGACTTTCGAGTCATTTAATAGCAGTGATATGGCTTTACTAGTATTCCAAAAACCAGACAAGCTGGTCTTCACGGAGTCGACACCCACACACGGGAGAGCAGACTTCAAGCCCTTGGAGCCCGGATACGGTCTTACCATCGGCAATGCTCTGCGTCGTATTCTCCTCTCCTCGCCCGTGGGCTTTGCCATCAATTCCATCAAGATCTCCGGCGTAGCACATGAGTTTGCCACCGTGCCCGGAGTTGTTGAGGATGTGACAAATATCATTCTTAATCTCAAGAAGGTCCGCTTCAAGCAGATCATCCAGGGTGAGGACGATGAGCAGGTGACGATCAAGGTCAGTGGAAAGGACAAGAAGCAATTGACAGCCGGCGACATCGCCCCGCTCACCAATTTTGAGGTGCTCAATAAGTCGCAGATCATCTGCCACCTCGATAAGTCAGCCTCCTTTGATCTCACGCTCTTCATCGACAAGGGTCGTGGATGGGTCTCCTCTGACGATATTGCCGAGTCCTTCGACGACCCGGAGCGTATCGCCATCGATGCGATCTATACCCCGATCCTCAATGTCAAGATGAGTGTCGAGAA
>NZ_CAKRLH010000130.1 GCF_934359325.1 uncultured Porphyromonas sp. | reverse complement strand
CTTCCGATCTTGTATCCATCGGAGAAAACCTCAGCAGTGTATACTCCCTCGGGGAGATACTCCTGTATGTCCCAGTAAAGTGAAACCTGTGTCGGCTCCCCACTATACTCGATCTGACGAGAGACGGAGTAGGGCACCTGACCGCTCTCGAAGGGCATCGACCCACTCTGTCCCGCCTGCTGCATCAGCGTCCCGTCGGGCATGCTGAGGCGTAGGTAGATCATCTTCATACCCGGCTCGGCGGTGACGTTGCGGTCGACCTGGAAATTGATCTGCAGCTGCTTCATGCTCTTGATCCGCTTCGTGTCTCTTCCTCTGTTATTGAGTCCGATGACGCGGAAGTTGCTGACGGAGAGCTTAGCGGCCAGCTGTACTTTCTCTGACAGATTCGACTTCTCCTCCTGCAGCTGTCTGCGCTGAGAGGTGACGCGACTGATCTCCTCGCGCTGAGCTTTGTTCTCAGTGCGAAGTGCTTGATTTGCCCTATTGAGCGAGTCGATCTGGATGACGTAGCTCTTGAGGATCTTGCGGAGGGTGTCGAGCTCGCGACGGAGACGGCTGATCTCGGCAGCGTCGGTACTCTTGACCTGCTTCAGCTCCTCCATCAGCCGCTGTACCTTAGCCTGCTCCTGCTCCAGACGCTTGGCGATGGAGTCGTTGCTGATCTCGAAGCTAAACTCCTCGTACTGCATATTGAGCTCATCAAACTGGTCCTGCAGCATCTGCTTGTCGAGCGCCGAGAGCTCCCGCATGTCATTGATTGTCCGCTGCTGACGCACGAGGTAGTACCCTCCACCGGCCACCAGGAGCACCAGCAGACTGATCCCGACGATGAGGAGCGCCTTACGCTTGCGCTGCTTGTCCTCCTCCGCTATCTTCTCTTGATCCATTCCTTAGCTTAGTTATTGTAAAAAACGTACCGCCCCCGCTTCCATCGCATCTGTACCGGACGGAGCTTCTCTCTGATCTCCGGATGAAGTGAGTGTGCGGTCTGGTCATCATAGCTTGTGATCCTCAGGGTGAGGAGTTCCGGATTGTCCTTGTCGAGGGAGGCTACCCAGTGGAGGTGTCCCTGCTCCGCAAGAGCGCTCTTGACCCCGTTGCTCTCTCTGTCGGTCAAGAAGAGCTCTGCATTCGGCACCTCCAGCAGTGGCTCCTGCATACGGTGCCACTCTGTGTCGTAAAATGCCACCACCGACTGTGCCGGCACCAGAGTGCTGGTGGCGATGAGGCAGATGTAGTTGCGCTTCTTATGGGAGAGCAGCCCCAGCTCCAGCTCTGTGGAGGAGTCAAGGACAAGGTGAAGGGTCCTCTCTGTCTCGCTGAGCACCTTCACCTCTCCCCCGAAGGGATTGGTCAAAGCCTCCCCGGGGCTCTTGAGTAGGTCTGCCCGGAGCGTACTGTCCGGCAGGATCGGGATCAGGCTGTCCGGCATGCTCACAAAGAGCTCGCCCACGGACTGAG
This sequence comes from uncultured Porphyromonas sp., assembly GCF_934359325.1. Classification (GTDB taxonomy): domain Bacteria; phylum Bacteroidota; class Bacteroidia; order Bacteroidales; family Porphyromonadaceae; genus Porphyromonas_A. The sequence continues at coordinate 3,100 of NZ_CAKRLH010000130.1, read as the reverse complement.
CCCGTATTCCGGAGACCACACCTATCTGGAGCAGTAGTCCCAGGAGGCTGAGTATGGTAAGTCGACGCATCAGAGGCTATTGAGTAGGTCGAGCTTGCCCCGCTCGATGAGGGTCAGCACCAGCTCTCCGAAGAGAGTGTTTTGCCAGGCAAACCAGCTGCGAGTATACTTAGTCGGGTCGTCCTTATGGAAGGACTCATGCATCAGTCCCGTATCGGCATCGGTTGAGAGGAGCTGCTCCATACAGGCACGGATCTCGTCGTCATCGGTGGATGTGAAGGCGCGCATCATGATGCTCATCGGCCAGACCATATCGTACCCGATATGCGGTCCCCCGATACCCTCTCCGGCAGTGCCGTGGAAGAAGTAGGGATTACTCTCGCTCCAGACCATGCGTCGGGTATTCCGGTAGATCGGATCCTCCGGGTCGACATCCCCCAGGTAGCCCATGGCGAGGAGACTCGGGACATTGGCGTCATCCATGAAGCTGCAGTTCCCAAACCCGTCCACCTCATAGGCGTACACCTTGCCGAAGGTCGGGTGAGAGACCACCGCATACTTCCTCAGCGCTCCCTCTACCTCGTCTGCCAGCTCCTCCAGCTCAGTGGCAAGATCCTCATCTCCATATCCGGTGCGGAGGAGCGAGGCTGCCTTACGGCAGGAGGTGACGGCAAAGAAATTAGAGGGAATGAGGAATTGGTAGTGCGTTGCATCGTCTGAGGGGCGGAAGGAGGAGACGATCAGCCCCACGGGGCTGACCGGTTCGCCCCAGCCGTCGCATGACTTAGAGTCTGTGCTACGCTCCGTCTCCCGCATAAAGGAGTAAGGTCCCCGGTCGCCCTTACGCTGCTGCTCACGGAAGGTCTGAAGTACCAGTCGCATCGCCTGATGGAAGTGCTCATCCAGGATCGAGCTGTCCCCCGTAGCTGACCAGTAGGCAAAGGCCAAGCGGATCGGGTAGCAGAGAGAGTCGATCTCCCACTTCCGCTCATGCACCCCCGGACGCATCTCCGTCATATCGGACGCCCAGTAGGTCTCCAGATCTCCGTCGAGGAAGGCATTGGCATAGGGATCCAGGCAGATGAGCTTCATCTGCCGTCGGATCACTCCGCGAAGCATCTCTGCGAGCTGAGGATCCTCGCTCGCCAGAGCCACGTACGGGTAGACCTGAGCAGCAGAGTCTCGCAGCCACATCGCAGCTATGTCACCGGTGTAGACAAAGGTGTCCGGCTCTCCCTCCTCATCGTGACAGAAGTGAACCGTCGTGTCGAGCGTATTGGGGAAGCAATTCCCCATCATCCACCGCAGCTTAGGATTCGTCAGCCGGGCCTGTGTCTCCCTGATCACTCGCTCCACAGCGTCCGAGCGGAAGAGTCGCTCCTCCACGGGCGGACGCTTGCAGACGTACCGTGTAGCATCCTGCTGCGTGGTCACGGCGATCGGCTTGTAGTCGTAGACGGTCTCCTGAGCGAGCGTAGGGACTGCAGTGGCTAGCAGCACCAGTGCCGGGATGATAAGGCTTTTCATCATAGATTACTTCAGCTCGACGTAGTCCCTATTGATCAGTCTTGGCTGAACCATGATCGCCTGGGGGGCTCCGTCTCGGATCACCTCGAAGATCACCTTCGTAGCCCCTTGGTCGCCGGACGCTGCGGCTCTCTCCTCCGGTGTGACAATGTAGGGATTGTGGGCAAAGAGGTAGCTAAATGCTCCCAGGTAGGTGGACTTGTCCAGCTCACCTGCCACCTCGCTGTAGAACTGTGGATCCCAGTACATACACTGGCGGAATCCATTGTCGTCCGGATAGACAGTCGACTTAGCGCGGTACTTCCAGGTCTTTCGGAGGAAGGTCTTATAGACTGTGCTCATCTTGTCCACCGAACTCTCCAGTGGCCGGCCATTGATAGACTTGATCCGGTCGCCAACTCTTAGACCCGCCTTGGCAGCGGGGCTACCGGGTGCGACATAGCTGATCAACTGCAGGTCTTTCATATCGTAGCCGACGCCGGTCTCCAGGTACTGATCGCGATGAAGTACAAAGGTGGGATTCATCACATAGCGGACAAAGGGGTAATTGGCCAGCATGAGGTAGGCAAAGTTGACCACATACCGATCGGCATCGTACTCTCTATTGAGCAGCTCTCGTGCAGTCACGCTCCACACCTTGGTATTATCCTCTGAGTCGATAAACTCGATATCCACGGTCATCCGGTACTTCCCAGAGAACTTTGGTGTATTGATGCTCAGGAAGGGATAGTGATCCACTTCATAGTGTCCTCCCTTATTGGTCACCAGATAGTTCTTAAAACCAGGATCCAGATTGGCCTCACTCCCTGCCCGATAGTCCGGATTGCTCTCGAGGGCGGTCTTGTAGACGATCGTCAGCTGTCCGCCCGTATTGAGCTCCTTTAGCCCCTTGGCTTTCAGCTCCTTTGCCACGGCGCGTGCTCCCGGTCTCAGTCCGGACTCCCGGTCGGCGAAGGAGAAGGTACCATACTTGATGAAGTCCCGCATCGTCGGGAGAGTATATATGAGTGGCATCGTAAAGCGCCTCGAGGTGACGTCCTCCAGGCTGTACATATTAAATGCCTGTGCCAGCAGCTCCTCCGTCAGGATCCCTGAGGGGAGACACTCCTTCTGCAGCACGAGATCCCACGATGGCGTGCCGGGGCGGCGCATCTTCAGACTTACCCGGTCGTGGGTCGGGTCGAGGATCATCGCCGTGATGGTCTCCTCGGAGAGCTTTTGAGTATTGCGTCCCTCGATCTCGAGGATCACGTCCCCCGGGCGGATGCCGGCTTTGTCAGCCGGGCTACCAGGGATCACCTCCACGACCACGGCATGCGAGTCGCCCCAGCTCTCCTGGTAGCTGATCTGGTAGAGCAGTCCCACCTCGCAGCGGGTACCCGATCCTCCGACCTTCTGACCATACGACAGTGTAGCTCCGGCCATCAGCGCCATGCAGAGGAGCAAAATAGATCGATACAATCCGTTCATATCCATATAATATTTTAGTCTTCTTTGCGTTCAAGTAATCTACACAAAGGTAGATATTTTTCTCTTCTTGCTTTACTGGTCGCAGCAGATGACGGGATGGGGG